>CAYJOG010000050.1:0-11180 GCA_964371695.1 uncultured bacterium | reverse complement strand
CGGTTTTGACTGGCGTCGCCAGTCAAAACCACCCTCTCCCACGCTGGGGCGCGGGAGAGGGTAATGGAAAAGCCCGCCCGCCCCATCTGCCTGTTTCCCAAGCATGCGGCATTTTTTATGTCGCTGTGTTTAAAAGTCCACGACGGACTTTTAAAACAGGCTCTTACGGAATCCGCCCCATGCGGCCCAGGGGCAGGATGAGAAACAGCGCCTTCTGCATCACCAGGTCTTCTTTCAGGAAACCCCACTTGTGGCTGTCGTGGCTGTTGTTGCGGTTGTCGCCCAGCACAAACACATAACCCTTCGGCACCTTCACCGGCTCGGTGATTTCAAAACCGTTCACGCGGATGTAGGTGTCGGCTGGCCGCTCGGCCAGCACATAGGTCGTCTTGCCTTTGGAGGGGCCGTTTTCGGTCATCACCCGTTCGTTCTGGCGTTTGCCGTTGACGTAAACAAACCCGCCCTTGATCTGCACCGTGTCGCCTTCCACCGCCACGCAGCGCTTGATGTAGTCGTCCACCCGGTGCTTCAGACGATAGGGAAACCACCACTTGCGCCCGGCAAATTCCAGGTAGTCGTTTTTGCGAAAGAACCCAGGCAGCGAAATCTCGAACAGGTAAAGGTCGATTTCGTCGCGGTTGCGATGGGGGCTGGCCTGGGGCGGCGCGCGGAAGATCACCACCTCGCCCCGGTGGGGTTTGCGCAGGTGATAGGGCAACGGCGTGGCGATGAGCCGGTCGCCTTCATAGAGCGTCGGCTCCATGCTGCCCCTGGGAATGAAAAAAAGCTGGAACAGCAACGCCTTGATGAAGATCCCCAGCACCAGGGCCACACCCAGGCTCTCAAACAGCTCCCACACAAACCGCAGGGGGGTGGTGTCCACCGGCAGACCGGCGCGGTAGAGGGTTTTGCGGCCGTCTTTTTCGGAGCTTACGCTCACAGCCAGCACGCCGCTGCGTTTGGGAGGCATCAGGGTGACCGCCAGCTTGCCGCCCACCAGAGCCTCGCTGTTTATCAGCTTGCCGTGGGTCACGCGCACCGCGCAGTCGCCGTTCAGGTTTGCGTCTTTGGCCGAAACCACCACGCGCACCGGCTCGGTGCTGCCCGCCTTCAGCCGCAGGTTGTTGGGCTCTAATTCCAGCGGGATTGCGCGGGCCATGATGCGGTAACGGTTTTAGACACGGCCACGGGCCGGGTCAAGAGGAGCGCCTTATTCCTTGGTCGCTTTTTTGGCGGTGTCTTTGCCGGTGTAGCGTTTTTCCTTGATGCGGGTGGCTTTGCCGGAAAGATCACGCAGGTAATACAGCTTGGCGCGGCGCACACGGCCCCGGCGGTCTACCGTGATTTTGGCGATGGCGGGGGAATGCAGAAAGAACGTGCGCTCCACACCAATGCCGCCGGTGACCTTGCGCACGGTGAAGGTGCCGCTGTGGCCAAGGCCGCCGCGCCGGGCGATGACCACGCCCTTGAGCACCTGCACGCGCTCCTTGTTGCCCTCCACCACTTTCAGGTGCACCGACACGCTGTCGCCGGAGCTGAAGTCTGGGATGTCTGTTTTCAGGGAATCCTGGGTGATTTTTTTGAGCAACGCCTGCATGGGGTGCCTCCTGCCGGTTGGTGGCCCTGCCAGCCGCCGGGGCGGTGCAAAGAGCGGCAAGAGCGCCACTTTTTGCTGACAAGGCAAGTGAACAATCCTTCACGCCTGTTGCATTAACCGGCGCGTCGGAGGACGCATTCTAATCATTTGCGCCCGCCGGGCAAGCGATGGCTTTTTTATTTGGCAGACCACACAAATCTTTCTACGCTGGTGAGTCTATGACTGCTTTTCCCCCAGTGCCGCCGGTGCTCGCCCGGCCCGACTTGCCCCAGGCCCTGCGCGGCATGACCCCCCACGAGTTGCAGGAGCTTGCCACCACCCTGCGGGAGTTCATGGTGGGGGCCTGTGCCGTGACAGGCGGCCACCTGGGCGCTGGCCTGGGGGTGGTGGAGCTGACCGTGGCGCTGCATCACCTGCTCAACAGCCCCACCGACAAGATCATCTGGGACACCGGCCACCAGTGTTATCCCCACAAACTGCTCACGGGCCGCGCCCGGCAGTTTCACTCCCTGCGGCAAGACGACGGCCTCAGCGGGTTCCCCAAAATCACCGAGAGCGAACACGACTTTTTCAACGTGGGCCACGCCTGCACGGCGCTGTCTGCCGCCATGGGTTATGCCATGGAGCGTGACCTGCGGGGCGGCCGCGAGCACGTGGTGGCCTTTGTGGGCGACGGCAGTTTGCAAGGCGGCATGGCCATTGAGGCGCTCAACCAGATTGGCCACTACAAACCCCGCCTGCTGGTGGTGCTGAACGACAACGCCTGGTCCATCGCCCCCAGCGTGGGGGCGCTCAACAAGACGCTCAAGTCCATGCGCACCAGCCCCAACTATCTGCACCTGCGCGATCAACTGCACGACATGATCGCCAGCCTGCCGGTGGTGGGCGGCTCGGCGGTGGGCGCGGCCCACAGGGTCAAGGAAGCCATCAAGGCCCTGCTGCTGCCCGGCCAGTTTTTTGAAGACCTGGGGCTGACTTATGTCGGCCCCATCAACGGCCACGACCTGGAAGAAGTGCTGCGGTCGCTCAAACAGTGCCTGAACCTGAACACCCCCGTGGTGCTGCACTGCGTCACCGAAAAAGGAAAAGGCTACGCCCCCGCCGAAGAAGACGGCCAGCGGTTTCACGGCGTGTCGGCTTTTGATCCGGCCACGGGCAAATCTCACAAAAAAAGCGGCGGATCCAAAAGCTGGACAGCCGCCTTTGCCGAAAAAATGCTCGCCATCGCCGCCGAAGACCCCCGCGTGGTGGGCATCACCGCCGCCATGCCCGACGGCACCGGCATGGACAAACTCATGGCGGCGTATCCCAAGCGGTTTTTTGACGTGGGCATGGCCGAGCAGCACGGCGTCACCTTTTGTGCTGGTCTGGCGGCGGGGGGCCTGCGCCCCGTGGCGGCGATTTACAGCACCTTTTTGCAGCGGGGTTATGACCAGGTGCTGCACGACGTGATCAACCAGAACCTGCCGGTGATCTTCGCCCTGGACAGGGCGGGCATTGTGGGCAACGACGGCGAGACCCATCAGGGGGCCTATGACATCGCCTTTTTGCGGCCCATGCCGGGCATCACGCTCATGGCGCCGCACAGCGAAACCGAGCTGGACCAGATGCTGCGCCTCGCCCTCACCTTGCCCGGCCCCAGCGCCGTGCGCTATCCCCGTGGCAACGTGCCCGAACCCGCCCCCTGCGCGCCGGTGGAACTGGGCCGGGCCGAGGTGCTGTGCGACGAAGGCCGCGACGTGGTGATCTGGGCCTATGGCACGATGGTGGAAGAGAGCCTGGGGGCGCTGCCCGCACTGCGCGAGGCGGGCCTGGGCGTGACGCTGGTGAACGCCCGTTTCGCCAAACCGCTGGACACCGCCCTGCTGCTGAAAACCACCGACGGCGCACGGGTGCTGATGACGGTGGAAGAAGGCATTCTGGCCGGGGGCTTTGGCTCGGCGGTGCTGGAGGCGCTGGCAGACGCCGGGGCCGTGCCCCCCAGGGTGATTCGCCTGGGCATAAACGACCAACTGGTGGAACAAGGCTCCCGCGAAAAAATGCTGGCCCGCCTGGGCCTGTGCGCCGAGGGCATCGTGAAGGCGGCGCTCTCAGAGCCTGTTGTAAAAGTGCGTTATGTAGAACAGGGCGCACAATAAACAGGCTCTTGCGGTCAGGGATGACCGCATTCGAAAACCGTAGCTTTCAAAAGCGCAGGTTTTCGCCACGCCGAGAGGGCTTTGCCCCTGAAGGCGTTGGGTTTTAAAAGTCCATGACGGACTTTTAAAACAGATTATGGGCAGCGGGCGAGCGCGAAGTGCTCACGGCGGGGTAATCTTTGGTTGTGGCGGGGTGTTGCTCATTGTCATCTTTCCGTCACTTGCCCTCTCCCTTGAGGGAGAGGGCAGACCACAGCCGAACGAAGTGAGGCTGTGGTCTGGTGAGGGGGAGCGGAACCAGGGGCCAAAGCTCCGATTTTTATGTTCCGGGCTTACCCCCTCACCCGCCTCGGGTTTCGCCTTGCTCAACCCTTGGCGCCCTCTCCCTGAGGGAGAGGGCAATGCCGCGCAGCTTGCCCAAAAGACCGTCTGCGTCCATTACGCGCCGGGTCCTACTCTCCCCACGCCAGACCCAGGCGTTCGCGGCCAAACAGCCAGCCGTCGCGGGCGTTGAAATAGAGCCACGCCTTGCCGTCATAAACCGTGATGTCCAGGGCATAGACCAGGGCCTTTTTCCAGCCCTTGCCGCCGGGGCCAAGCAGGGGTTGTTCCACGGCGTCTTCCCAGGCCACGCCGTCTTTGGATTTCAATAGCAGGATGGCGCTACGGCTTTTGCCTTCTTCGTCGGTCCAGATGCCGTTGTTGAAGCCCCAGAACAACCGCCGCCGTTTGTCATGCAGCACTTTGATGGCCCCGGCCCCCAGGTTGCGGTGGGGGTCGTCGGGGCCGGGGCCAAGCTGGGGTTCTTCGTCTGGCTCAAAGGGGCCGTTGGGGTCGGCGGCGCGGGCCAGGCCCACATACACCGGCTCGGTAAACGCGCAGTCGCGCAACAGCACGTGGCCCGCGCTGTAATACAAACGGTATTCGTCTTTCACCTTGAGCAGGCAGGGGTTGCCCACCCGCTTGAGCACCGAGCCGTGCCAGTCCAGCGTGGGGCGCAGAATGGTGCGGGGCGCGGACCACTCAAACAGGTCGGTGCTGGTGCGCATCTCAATGGAACCTCCCAGGGGCGGCTCCAGTTTTTCATAGGTGAGAAACCACAGGCCGTCTTCGTGAAACAGATGGGGTCTCAGGCCGTTGAACAGAGAGCTTTCGCGTTTCCATTCCAGGCCATCCACCGAGGTGTAGTGCTGCAACGACACCAGTGTGTGGGCAATGAGGTGCCACAGACCGTCGGGGCTTTGGCCCGGATGCGCCACCGTGGGGTCCGCCAATATCCACTCTGGCCAGGGGGGTTCCAGCAAAGGATTTTGGGGGTGCTCTGTGAAACGAATCGAGGAGAAATCAGGCAGCGACATGGCCGAAGGGACACACTAACAAAAAGCGCCCCGTGAGACCACAAAAAAGGCTGCTTGATTATTTATTGATTTTTCAAATGATGCCAATTCTCAACCGAAACAGCATTAACCCTGAGCGATGAACCGGTTGGGAAACGGGTGCGACGAAGTGAAGTGGTGCGGGTGTGAATTGGTATGAATTCATGGATGAATTCGCTCGAACAACGAGGCGCAACAAGCGCTGCAGCCGTTCACGACAAACGGCAAGGCCAATTAAACCAATGAACATTCTGATGTTTTGAATGTTCATTGGTATGAGTGGGACGTCCGGCAAAAAAAGGGCTTTGCCCTCCGTGGCCTGCGCGCCTGTCCACAGACGAACCTCCTTTCGTTTGTGGACAGGTTCTTTTTGCCGCTACACTCCCCAGACTTCCATTCAGAACAAACTCATCCAAGGGGGATTCTCATGAAAAAACTCACCGCTGCCGCGCTGGCCATTGCGGCGCTCACCACCACCGGCGTTTCCTACGCCGCCAAAAAAGAGGCCAAAAAAGCCCCAGCCAAAAAGGCTGCACCCGCAAAAAAAGCGCCTGCCAAAAAAGGCGTGGATTCCAGCGACAACGCCCTGGGGGCGAAAATCGGCACACTGGGTTTTGGCGTGGAGTGGAGCAAGCCCATTGACGAGAACTGGAATGGCCGCCTTGGCATCAACTACTGGACCAAAAGCGACGATCGCACCGAAAGCGGCATTCGTTATGAAGGCGACCTGGACCTGAACACCTACGCCTTTCTGGCCGACTACCACGGCAAAAAATCCGGCTGGCGCGCCACCGGCGGTTTCATGATCAACAACAACGACATCACCCTCACGGCCACCACCACCGCCGCAACAGGCGTCACCATCGGCGGCACCGCCGTGGCTGCGGGCACTGCTGGCAACCTGCGCTCCAAGGTGGATTTCAAAAGCTTTGCCCCCTATCTGGGCGTGGGTTATGGCAATCCTTTTGGTGAAGACGGCGACCGAGACTGGTCTTTTTCGCTGGACCTGGGCGTGCTGTTTCAGGGCAGCCCCGACGCCAAGCTGAGCACCACCTTTGCGGGCGTCACCGCCGGTGCGCTGGCCACCGAGCAGGCCGAGCTGGAAAACGCCATTGACGATTTCGACATTTACCCCGTGATTTCCATCGGGGCGACGTACCGGTTTTAATCCGGTTCGCTTTCTGAACACGCAACGGGCGCGGCAAAAGTCGCGCCCGTTTTTTTGCGCACTTGAATATGCGGTGCAGAAGCATTGGCTCTGATCGCCTGGTAAGAGGGGTCGCTCTAATGCCCATATGCCTCCCCCTGTGGATCGAAGAGAATAGCTTGAAAAACGCCCGTCTCATCTCTGTAGCCGATGATGCGATTGACTGATTTGTTCTTCCCATAAAAAGAGATAATTTGAATGCTTTTATCCCAGCCATTCCCCATGAGAGTAGTAAGATTTGGTCCAGGATTTTTTATGATGTCAGTGCCAAGTTGTGTTTTGTCACGACTTTTTAGATCTTTCCACTTAAGTGGGATGCGTTTAGCAAGAGAGACAAACATTTCCTTGAGTTCATCCGGCGAACATTTTCTAGGTGCGTACTTAGACCTATGCGCCCTGGCCAAAGAGAAAAGGAAATAGGCGTCATCTCCTTCGTCGGCACGGGCGATGTCTTTTTCTGAAGAGACTTTCCCGGCGGCGGGTTGGAGACTTGGAGATTTAATCTCGCCCACGTTAACCCCTAATTTTTGTTAAAAAGTGTGCTTTGATTTCTCCCTGCGGGATCACGCCAGCATCACTGTTCCATGCTTTTGTCCATGGTGGTTCATTGTGGCTAAGTTCAACCAATCTCCACGGACTGAACTGGCCATACTGCAAGGCAACCTGATCAATAATATCTACTGCCCTCGGGTTTATTCTCTTGGGTGATGGCGGCACCTTGCCCGTGACAACCCCGTTAGAATCCACCTTCAATTGTTCGAGTATTGGTGAAGCCTTGTATTTGCTGTATTTCCTATAAACCTCAGGAACCACTGGGCCATATTTCCAAGCATGGATTTCGTCTTTAAAGAGTGGCTTGCCCTCTAGGGCCAAGTGGAAGCCCTGAGCAAAATAAAGGAGCTTTTGAAGAGCAAGGTTGGTAAACCAAAACTCTTTTTCAGGACTTTGTTTGCTCAGAAAGTACTCAGCAGCTTTAAGCGCCGTGGTTGCCATTACTCTACCCTCCTTGAGGGACTTATCGTCTTTCCCGTTCGCTTCTTTAGGAAAGGGTGAGGTGTTTAAAAGCATGCGCAGGGTATCATGACGCCGCATTCGCAGAATGCTGGTGACGGTGGTTTCTCGAGAATGTGGACACCTCCCCCCACGCAACCATTTTACCTCAAGAGGCTTGACAATTCAAGCGTTTTGCGCTCTAATCCCGGCCACTTTCGTGAGCAGGGCGGCTGGCCAAAATACCGGCCTGGGTGGTTTTAGTCCGCGCCCGTTTTTTTATGGCCCGGCCGCGTCTTGCCGGCTATCCACTCGCTCATCACGCAGGTCAAAAGCAGGATGACCGCGCCGGTGATCTGTTGGGGCGTAAAGCGCTCCAGCAAAAAATAAACCGCAAACAGGCTGGCGAACACCGGCTCCAGGGCAAAGATGAGGCTCAGGTGCATCGGCTCGGTGAACTTCTGCGTGAGGGCCTGAATGAGATAGGTGAGGCTCGCCGGAAAAATCGCCAGATACACAATGGCCAGCCAATGCACCGGCCCCATCAGGTGCAGTTGCCCCAGGCCGTGGGCATAAAACGGCGCGCTGGCAAAGCTCACCCCCGCCACCACCAGAAACTGGAAAAACAGCAGGGCGAAGGGGTCCAGGCTGCGGCGCACATACTTGTGGGTGAACGCAATGTGCAGCGCCTGGGCCAAGGCGGTGAACAGCGTGATGGCGTCGCCCCGGTTGACCTGAAACTTCTCTGGCCCGCTGAACTGAAGGCTCAGCAGCGCCATGCCGGTGACCGCGAGCAGGCCCAGCACGGCGTCGCTCCAGCGGGGCGGCACCCTGGCCACCAGCCAGGCCCACAGGGGCGTGAACACCACAAACATGCCGGTGATGAAGGCGCTGTTGCTGGCGCGGGTATACATCATGCCCACCGTCTGGCTCACAAACACCACGCCCAGGCAGGCCCCCAGCAGCAGGCCGGGCCACAGGCAGCGAAACAGGGTTTTTCGTCCCCCGGCGGCCAGGGCGATGGCCATCATCAGCAGGCTCGCCAATGCAAACCGCAGGCCCACAATGCCCGCCGGAGAAAGAATCGCCAGCATGTCCTTGACCATGGCGAAGGAGCTGCCCCACACCGCCACCGCCAGCAGCAGGGCCAGGTCGGCCTGGCGCACCTCGCGCCGCGATGGATTGGGTGTGAGTGGCATGGCATGCACGCCCCGTGGCGCGAAGGGGGTAGGATACACACCGCGTCAAAAAAGGATGCAGATTCATGTCTGATTACGAAATGAGATTCACCGCCGCAGGATTGCCAGACCCTGTGCCCGCCGGTCATCTGGCGCCGCTGCCCGCAGGGGTGTGGGTGCTGGCGATGGTGGAGCTTTCCGCCCTGGTGCTGGAAACCTTCGCCCTGGTGAATGGCCAGCCGTTCTGGGTGTTTGGCCGGGGGTGGACCTCGGCCCTCACACATTTGGTGTTCGCCCCCATGGCGGCCTGGGCGGTGGCGCGGCGCACGGCACGGCTGCGCAGCAGCGCCTACATCTTTTTTTCGCTGGCGGCGGTGCGGGCGCTCAAGGCCACTTTTGTGGGTGGGTCTTATTCGCTGGAAGTTTCCCAGGGCGTTTTGCTGCTGGCTGTGTGCGTGGGAGGGGTTGTGTATCTGCAAACACCCGCCGTGCTTCGGGCCGTGCCCCGGCTTAAGTCCAGCGAAATGAAAAACCGCCTGATGCAGCGTTTTCAGCGCACATTGAATGGGTAAATCAGGAAGACGGAAGTCGGAAGCTCATGCACAAACTTTGTCAAAATGAACCAATGGTTCATTCCACTCAAGATGAGTAGCAGCGATGTCCCCATCGCTGCTGTCATGGTGCGGTGGGGACACCGCACCTACTCCTCTAATTCTTTTATGGCAGGCAAGATGCCTGCCCCACCAGAACTGGATTTTTTCCTGTGTTCAACTGGATTCCCGCTTTCGCGGGAATGACGCCAGGAGACGAAGGGTGCTTTTTTTCCAGCTCCCATCCTCCGGCTTTCTGCCGGTCGCGCCTATCTCTTGCCCGGTGGGTCCAGGCGACTTTTGCGGGGGGCGGATTTTTGCAGACGCGAAGAGTCGCCGCCGGGTTTGTCTTTGGTCACGGCGTGGCTTTTCACGGTGATGCGGAAGTTCTTTTTGCCCGTCACGGCGAAACCGTTCACTTTCATCACCTGCCGCAGGGCTTTTTTGTCGGGGTCTTTGCCGTTTTTCTTGGGCGGGTCGCGCACGAGGATGCTGCGGCATTCCAGAATCAGCTGATCGCCGGGGCTGATGTCGTCCAGCTCGCGGATGGCTTCTTCAAAATTCAGGGGCGGTTCCTTGCCCTGTTCGTCACCCTCGCCCGGCGGCTCATATCCCCCCACGGTGAAGTTGTAATCGCCGGGCGGATAGGTCTGCCTGTCGAGTTTCACGCGAAAACTTTTCTGCACGGGTTTTTGCCGGAAGGGCAGCAGCGTCACGTCCACCGTCACCGACTGGCCGGGGCGCACCGTGAGGTGCGGATCCTGACCCGGTTTGCCGTCGCGGGATTTTTCATCGCCGCCGCCTGCGCGGGTGTCCTTGTCGTCTTCCTTTTTCTTGTCGTCGGAGTCTTCGTCTTCGGCGGGTTCCTCTTTGGCCTGGGGTTTGGCCTTGCCTTCGCCGGACTGTTTGGGCGCAGGGCCGCCCACGGATTTTTTGAGGATGAGTGTCTTGCCGCCATCGGTCACGCCCGTGAGCACGCCGCTGCGCTCACCGGCGCTCAGCAGCACCACCTTGCGCACGTTCATGGTGTTGTCGGCGTCTGAGAGCGTCACCGAAAAACTCAGGGCCTCCAGCGCCACTTCCTGAAACTCATTGAACTGGAAAAACCGCAGCAGGCCGTCGGCCTCGCGGATGCTCTCGGCGGCCACGTCCACGGGGTTATAAAACGTGTTGGCGCGCTCGATGGGTTTTTCGCGGCCCTTGAGGCGTATGGAAAAACTCACCTGACTGGTGCCCTTGCCAATGCGGTCCAGGGTTTTGTCCAGCGCGCTCAACAGCGCCGTGCGGGTGACCTCCAGAGAAAATTTCTCATCGGTCACCGCCTGAAAATGTCCCTCGCGCACCACGCCCTGGGTGCGGTCGTCCACCCGCACAAGAATGTCCGCCAGCGGCACAAACCGCATGAGGGTGCCCACCATGGCCACGCCCCGGTCTTCGTCCATGCGGCCATACACACCCGCCGGTTTCACCACCTTATAAGCCACCTCGCGGTGTTTCATCACGTGGCTCACCAGCCCCTTGCCCAGCACCAGACTCACCGGCCCCACCCGCTTGAAGCTATGGCCAAACGCCACCACACGGTCTTCGAGCACCGCCGTGAGGGTGCCCGCCGTGAACACCGACACGTCTCCCTGCAACAGCCCCACCACAATCATGCTGCCGGGCTGGGGGACATCTTCGAGCACGCGGGTTTCTTCGTTTGCGGCGGCGGGTGCGCCGCCCAGCACCATCACCTGGTGGCCCCAGGTGTTGAGGTCGTCCTGCAGCCGCTGCTGGGCGCGGGGGCTGCCCCCGGCCACAAACACCGGCGAGGCCGCCAGCCGTGCGCGGCCATAACCGGGAATCACATAACTGGTGGAAAGGGGTTTGTGGTTCTGACTGGCGGAAAGCGCGTCGAGCATTTCGCCGATGGGCGTGGCGCCGCCCACCATGGGGTCGCCGCTGGCAAACGCCAGCGACACCGCGCCCGCGAGTTTTCCCTTGAAATAAATGGGGCTGCCGCTCATGCCCTGGCTCACGCCGTGGTTGTTGCGCAGATTGTCGCTCAGGCCCCGGAACAGGATGAGGTCGCCGCCCGATGGCCCCATGCCGTGCAGCACGTCAA
>CAYJOG010000049.1:5232-11231 GCA_964371695.1 uncultured bacterium | reverse complement strand
GCTCTCGCCAGAAAGTTTCAGCAGCACCCGTGTTTTTGGGGGTGCGGTGGGTTTGGGTTTGCTGTTGGCTTTGGAACGTGTGGGTGGCAAAGTTGCCTCCTCTTGACCCTGATGGCCGGTCGGCTGGTGCGGAAGTGTAGTGGGCCGATTGGGGTAACGCCAGAGGTCATGCTGGCGGAAGGTACAATGGTTCTGATGCGGTTCCGTTATTCCTTTCTGTTATGGATGGCCCTGGGAATATTCCTGACGGGGTGCCGGGCCAAGCCGATATTTCAGCGGGCCGGGGGCGTGAACGCGCCCAAGCCGGGGGCCGCCGCCCTGGTTTATCCGGTGTTTCGCCTTACCAATGGGGCCGCTGTGGCAGGGGGGGGCGCGGTGGTGGTTCACTGGGGGCGGCAAGAGGGCGTGATGATCACGGCCATGAGCAATTTCGCCCGGTTTTATCCGGGCAAAATCGAAATGACAGGCTTTGACGCGGCGGCGGTGGTGGCGGACATTGAACTGAGCACCAGCGTGGACACCGCAGGCGGCACAGCGGGCAGCCCGGAATCTTTGGGATCTCTCACTACCCTGCGCAGCGAGGCCGACGCGGCGGGCAGCCGCCTGGACGTGTCCCAGGATTTGCTGGCGGCGCGGGTGAAGACGCGGGAAGAAATTCCCAAACTGGTGCTGGCCATCGGCGATCCCAATCCCAAGGAGCACTACTTCCTCATGGCCTGGGGTGGGGGAGGTTCTCTCGAAAAACAGGCCCCCGCCATGTACGACGCCACCGTGCTGGCCATCACGCCCTATGGCCTGCTGGGGGAACTTCCGTCCTCGCTGGATTTGAAAAACGCTTCCGGTTTTCCGCTGCTGAACAGTGCCGCAGAGGTGGTAGGCATTCTGGTGCGGTCCTATGAAGAAGCCGGCACGGATTCAAAGGTTTCTGGTTATGCCGAGCCGACACGGTTTATCCGCAAAGCCCATTTCATCAGTGCCCGGCGCATCCGCGAACTGCTGGAGAAGGTGCGCTGAGTTTACTTCGCCTGGCTCTTGCGGTAATCCTCCAAAAACTTCTCCAGGCCAATGTCGGTGAGCGGATGGTTGAACAGTGTGTCCAGCACCTTGGGGGGCAGGGTGCCCACGTCCGATCCGGCCTCCAGCGCCTGCATGACATGCACCGGGTGGCGCAGGCTGGCGGCCAGCACCTCGGTATCAAAGTCATAGGTGCCCGTCAGGTCCACGCACTGGCGCACCAGCGCCATGCCGTCATGGCCGATGTCATCCAGCCGCCCCACAAACGGGCTGATGAAGGAGGCCCCCGCCTTGCAGGCCAAAAGCGCCTGATTCACGCTGAAAATCAGCGTGATGTTCACGGGAATGCCCTCTTGATGACACACATGCAGGGCGCGTTGACCGTTGCGGGTAAAGGGCAGTTTCACCACCACGTTATCGGCCCAGGTGTGCAGTTCGCGGGCTTCCTTCACCATTTCCTCAAACTCCGTGGCCACCACCTCGGCGCTCACCGGGCCGTCAATCAGACCGCAGATTTCCTCCACCACCTCGCGATGGTCGCGGCCCGCCTTGGCAATGAGGCTGGGGTTGGTGGTGACGCCGTCCACCACGCCATATTCCAGGTATTGCCTGATTTCTGAAACTTCGGCGGTGTCCAGGAAGATTTTCATTGTTCCGGGGCCTCCTTGGCGTCCATCCAGGGCATCATGCCCCGCAGGCGTTTGCCCACTTCTTCGATGGGGTGCTGGCGCTCCATGCGGCGGGTGGCCTTGAAGCTGGCCTGATTGGCCCGGTTTTCCAGCATCCAGTCGCGGGCAAAGCGCCCGGCCTGGATGTCCTTGAGCGCCTGACGCATGGCGGCGCGGGTTTCCTCGGTGATGATCTTTGGCCCGGTGGTGTAATCGCCGAATTCCGCCGTGTTGCTGATGGAATAACGCATGTAACTCAGGCCACCTTCATAAATCAGGTCAATGATGAGTTTCAGTTCGTGGCAGCATTCGAAATAAGCCATTTCTTCGCTGTAACCGGCCTCTACCAGGGTCTCAAAACCAGCCTTGATCAGCTCGGACAGGCCGCCGCACAGCACGGTCTGTTCGCCGAAAAGGTCCGTTTCGGTTTCTTCCTGAAAGGTGGTCTGAAGCACGCCTGCGCGAGTGCCCCCGATGCCCTTGGCGTAGGCCAGGGCGTTTTTGAGCGTGCCTCCGCTGGCGTCCTGGTAAATGGCCACCAATGAGGGTGTGCCGCTGCCCTGGGTGAAAGTGCGGCGCACAAGGTGCCCAGGCCCCTTGGGAGCGATCATGGCCACGTCCACGTTGGCGGGGGGCACGATCTGGTGAAAGTGGATGTTGAAGCCGTGGGCGAACAACAGGGTTTTGCCCGCGCTGAGGTGGGGGGCGATTTCATTGCGGTACACGTCGCCCTGCAACTCGTCGGGCAGCAGAATCATGATCATGTCGGCGGCCTTGACGGCGTCGCTCACGCTGGTCACCTTCACGCCGCCCGCTTCGGCCTGTTTGGCCGAGGCGCTGCCGGCTCGCAGGCCCACCACCACGTTCACGCCGCTGTCGTGCAGGTTGAGCGCGTGGGCGTGTCCCTGAGAGCCGAAGCCGAGAATGGCGACGGTTTTTCCCTTGAGCAGACTTAAGTCTGCGTCGTTGTCGTAATAAATCTTGCTGGCCATGGGGCTGCCTCCTGAAAAAGGTCCGGGCAGTGTAATACCAATCGGGGTGTTGACAAGCACCCTGCAAAATCCATGGATGGATTTTTCGCTTGCTGGGGTTTGAAAAATCCCAGCAAAAGCGTGGTTTCGTGCGGGCTTTGCCCAAGCGAAACCGGATGAGCAAGTCCAGGACGGACTTGCTCATCGAATGGCTAAAAAGATAAAGGAAAGGGAGAAGGGGGATTGGTGTCAGAACCCGTCTTCTTCCTCCTCTGTCGATTGGGGCGCAGGGCTTTCCGGTTTGTTTTTGCCCGGCTCCTGCAGGGCCGACAAAAGTTGTGTCACTTCAGCCTGAGTCTGGTTCAGCACTTCCTGACAGCCCTTGATGAGGCCCACGGCTTCTTTCACCGCACCGGCCAGGTCATCCACGCCGATTTCCTCCTGCTCGATGGCGCGAATCAGCGCCTCCACGCGGGCGACGGCTTCTTCATAGTTGGGTTTTGCTGATTTTTTGGCCATGCGCCATGTTCCGCCACTCTTGGGGCTAGATGCTAGAGCGGTAAGCACGTCGCCGCCAGTCAAAATCAGGGTTCCTCATCAAACAGACCCGCGCGGTTTTCTGGCCGGAGGGTCACGGTTCCGTCGCTTACCGTGGCCACCACCAGCGGCGTGGATTGCAGATCCCTGCGGGTTTTCAGCAGGCGGCCTTTTTTGTCGTGCAACAGGGCATAACCCTGACCCAGGCGTTTTTGCGGATCGTGGGCGGCCACCAGTTGGGCGAGGTGGGACAGGGTCACCCTCCGGTGTTTGAGTTGTTGTTGTGTTTTCAGAAACAGGCCACTGGCGGGCAACCATTCTTTTTCTTTCAAAAGAAACCGATGGGTGGCTCTATTCAGGTGTTCCGGCGTCCGCTGCAAAAAATCGTTTTTGAGCAGCATCTTTTGGCTGGCCAGACTGGCGATTTGCTGACTCGCCCGGTGCAGAGTGTTTTGTCTGCGCTGAAGCCCGTGGCTGGTGGTGAGGTGAAGTCGGCGATTCAGGTCGGGCAAATGATTTTCGTGTTCACGCAAAACCTGAAGAGTGCGCAGGGCCAGCCGCCGGGTATTTTGGGCCTGTTGTTCCTGAGCATTTTTCATCGTCATAAGCGCAAACCGTTGAAGGCCGTGGCTTTTTTCCGTCAGCCACTGGTCAAAATCCGCTGCGCGCCCAGCCAGAAAACCCGCTGCATCGGTGGGCGTGACGGCGGCGTGGAACGCCACCTGATCGGCCACGCTCTGATCAGTGGTGTGGCCGATGCCCGTGATCACCGGCAGGGGGCAGGCCGTGATGGCGCGGGCGATGGCCTCGTGATCGAACCAGCTCAAATCGGCCTGACCCCCGCCGCCCCGGCAAATCACAATGGCGTCCAGCCCCAGGTCCGGCTGGCCCAGTCGGCGCAGTGCGGCGGTCACGTCCCGTTGTGTGTCCGCCCCCTGCATCCGGGCGTCCACCGCCAGCACACGAAAGGGATAACCACATCGCAACAACGTGCCCGTGAAATCTTCATAAGCCGCGCTGCCCACGCTGCTGATGAGGCCCACCTTCAGCGGCAGCCGCGAAAGGGGCACGGCCTTGTTCCGGTTCAGCAGGCCCTCGGCGGTGAGTTTCTCCAGCAAAATCCTGCGCTGGCGCAGCAGGTCGCCCAGCGTGAAAGTGGGGTCGATGTCCTCGACAATCAGTTGTATCTGGCCGCTGGGCAAATACATGTCCAGGTGGCCCATCAGGCACACCCGCACACCGTCTGTCAGTTCACCGGCGCGGGCCTGTTGCAACTTGTTGAACAGGGGGATTTTGCGCCCCGCAAAAATCACGGCCCCCAGCCGGGCGGCGATTTTTTCTGTGTCCGGGTCTTTGTCCACCAGGTCGAAATAAAGATGCTGCCTGTGTTTGTTGCGGTCATAACCCATCAGTTCACCCGTCACCCAAAAGCGCGGCGGCAGCACCTGCTCCAGCGCCCCCTTGACCATTTTGTTGACCTGCAATACCGACAGGGGCCGGGGCGCGAATGGGGCGGCGGTGGTTTGATTCAACTCAGCCTCCGACGGGTTTCAGCCATGCCGGTGTCCAGGCGTCCTGTGTCAGGTGATGACGAAACACCTCACCCAGCGGCGCGCTTTTTTGCGCGGCATAATCAAACCCCACCTGTGTGCTCACAGCCTGAGCAAAAACCTTTTGATGGTCTTTGGAGCGGATTTCATAGGCCATGTCAAAACTCTTGTTGCCCAGGCGCGAGCAACCCATCACCACCAGCACGGTTTCTTCCTGCAACTCCAGCGGCAGCAGATAACGCAGGCGAATTTCGCCGATGATCACGTCAAAGGTGCGTGTGGAATCCGGGCCAAAGCGGTCGCGCCAATAAGCCACGCGGCACATCTCAAGATAGGTGACGTAGACGGCGTTGTTCAGGTGACCCATGGCGTCCATGTCGCGGAACCGCACCTGGACATGGGTGAGAAAGGGGGCTTCGCTCATCGTCGTTGTCCTTTGTCCAGCACCACAACCAGAGACGCCAGAGACGCCGCCTGCAGGTCGTCCAGGTTCGCGCCCTGCCCAAGCTGCATGGTGTAGCTGTCAAACAGCGTCCAGTTGCGCACAAACCGGGCGGCGGGCTGGCCGTCAAAAAAGATGTTGAAATTGCTGCGAAACATCTTGGCCACAAAGCGGTTCATGAGAGCCTTGATAAGGCTTTCTTCCTCTGCCATGCCAAACTCGCGGCCGTCCGGGTCCAGCAGATGCCAACGGCTGATGATCACGTCCAGAATCAGGCTTTTTTTGAACACCGCGACCTCTTCGCCGCCGGGCTGGGTGAGCACGTAATGGCTGTTGAACAACGACGCCAGTCCCCGCCAGCGCCAGGCCAGCGTAAGCCACGGCGTGTGAGGGTTGTGGGGCAGAAAAAACTGTACCTTCGGGAAAATCTGCACAATGCGCCCCACCACGGTAAACAGCACATTGCCGGACTGGTCCTTCACGTCGTAACGGTCCCGGATGGTCCACACCCGCTCACGGCAGCGCCACACCGGCGCGCCAGAAAGCGCATGGGGGCCGGGGCTGGGCAAGTTGGCCTGTTCCTGTTCCAGCAGCGGAATGGGGGGCGGTTTGGGGCCACGGAATTCGTGGGCCGGGGTATCGGTGCGGTTGATTTCCACCGGCTCGGGCGGGGCCTGAAATTCCTCTGGCGGGGCCAGTGGCGGCAATTTGTGACCACACTTTGAACAAAAGGTGACGGTGGGGTTTTTCAGCGGCGCGCCGCAGGCAGGACAATTCATGGCAAAGGGGTTTCCTTTCGCAGGTTCAAAGCTTGACG
>CAYJOG010000049.1:0-5222 GCA_964371695.1 uncultured bacterium | reverse complement strand
GGTTTTTTTTTTTTTGTTTTTTTGGGGCGGGCGTTTTCTCGCTCCCCCGCCCGGCCCGGCGCGGCGCAGGCAAAGCCTGCTTGCGCCGCGAACACCTGCGGCGCTTGTAACGCCTCGGTGTTCGGGGTGAATTCATCCATGAATTCATACCAATTCACACCACCCCCATTTCTTCGCACCGGCCTTTTTTCTTTAAGTCGATGGAGGAGAGTAACGGCTGTTTTGCGTGTGAATTGGTATTATCATCGGTGCATGAAACCGCATCCGTTCACCCTGTCGGGGCTGCCGCTGGATGTCAGCTATGGCCCGGCCAAAAAGGCGCGCAAACCAGAAGCCCCGGGGGAATATCCCTTCACGCGGTCCATTCACCGCACCCTTTACCGCGACAAACTATGGACATTCCGCCAGTTTGCCGGTTTTGGCAGCGCCAAAGACACCAACCAGCGTTACAAATATCTGCTCTCGCAGGGGCAGATGGGGCTTTCGGTGGCCTTTGACATGCCCACCCTCATGGGCCTGGACAGCGACAGCCCATTCAGCGAAGGCGAGGTGGGCAAGTGTGGCGTGGCGGTGGCCAGTCTGGTGGACATGCTGGACCTGTTCGAGGGCATTCCCCTGGGGGACATCACCACCAGCATGACCATCAACGCACCCGCCGCCATGGTGCTGGCGTTCTACATTCTGGCCGCCAAGAAACAGGGCTACAGCATGAAGCAACTGGGCGGCACTTTGCAGAACGACATGCGCAAGGAGTTCATCGCCCAGAAGGAATGGGTGTATCCCCCCGAACCCAGCCTGAAAATCGTCACCGACACCGTGGAGTTCTGCACCAAACACATGCCCAGGTGGAACACCATTTCCATCAGTGGTTACCACATCCGCGAGGCTGGCTCCAGCGCGGTGCAGGAACTGGCGTTTACCCTGGCCGATGGTTTCACCTATGTCGAAGACGCCATGGCCCGCGGCCTGAACGTGGACGACTTTGCCCCGCGCCTGAGTTTCTTCTGGAACAGCCACATCGATTTCTTCGAGGAGATCGCCAAGTTCCGCGCCGCCCGGCGCATCTGGGCCAAACGGCTTAAAGAAAAATACGGCGCCAAAGACGAACGCTCCATGAAAGTGAAGTTCCACACCCAGACCGCCGGGTGTTCCCTCACGGCGCAGCAACCCGAAAACAACATCATCCGCAGCGCCTATGAAGCCATGGCCGCCGTGTTGGGGGGCACCCAGAGCCTGCACGTGAACAGCATGGACGAAGTGCTGGCGCTCCCCTCCGAAAAAGCCGCCAAAATCAGCCTGCGCACCCAGCAGATTCTGGCTTATGAAACCGGCCTGCCGGTGGTGGCCGACCCCCTGGGAGGCAGTTATTTCATCGAAGAACTCACCGACCGCATGGAAGCCGAGGCCGAAAAATATTTCCAGAAAATCGACAAAATGGGTGGCGTCATCAATGGTGTGTGGGATGGTTTTTTTCAACGGGAAATCGCCCAGGCCAGTTACACCTATCAAAAGGAACTCGAAGAGGGCAAACGCCACGTGGTGGGTGTGACCGATTTTGTAGAGCCAGATGAAACCCTGGACATTGACCTGTTGCGCATCACGCAAAAAACCGAAGACGCCCAGCGGCGCAAGGTGCGGCGTGTGCGGCGGTTGCGCGACAACACCGACGTTTCACGCAAACTGCGTTCACTCAAAGACGCCGCCCGAAAAAATAAAAACATCATGCCCGCCCTGCTGGAGGCCGCCGATGCGCTGGCCACGCTGGGAGAAATGGTGGACGAACTGAAGGAAGTTTATGGAACCTATCGGGAGGCCAGCCAGTTCTGATGTCCACCGCTAAAACCCAGACCCGAACACCCACCGCGAGTCCCAAAAAAACCGCTGGCGCAAAAACCCCCAAAGCGCCCCCACGCGCCGCCAAAGCCGCTGGCGCAGCGGTGGCGCAGCCCCGGCGCACCTTCAAGGTGCTGGTGGCCAAGGCGGGGTTGGACGGCCACGACAGGGGGGCCAAAATCATCGCCCGCTGCCTGCGCGACGCCGGGTTTGACGTGGTGTATGGCGGCCTGCACCAGACCCCCGAAATGGTGGTGAGCATCGCCCTGCAGGAGGACGTGGACGTGATCGGCCTGAGCGTGCTCAGCGGCGCGCACATGGTATTGTTCCGCCGGGTGCTGAATCTGCTCAAAAAGAAAAATGCCACCAACATTCAGGTGATCGGCGGCGGCATCATGATGGACGACGACATCAATGCACTGAAAGCCCTGGGGGTGCGCGAACTGTTCACCCCCGGCGCCACCACCGATGAAATCGTCGCTTTCGTCACCCGCATGGCCCAGGAGGCCAGAGTTTGACGGCGGCAGCCGGGGCGAAGGGCCGGCTTGTGCCGGTGCTGGTCCTGTTGGGCGCTGGACTGGGCGTGTGGCTGCTGCACATGGCCCATGTGTGGATGGACCCGCGTTTTTTGCCCCTGTTGCTTTTGTTGGTGTTTTTGGCCTATGCGGGCGTGATGATGACGCGCCTGTTGCCCGCCCTGCTGGCGCTGCCGCTGATGGCCCTCACCTTTGCGGTCACCGCCGGTTTTGATCCCCCCAAAATCATGGCCACCGTGGTGACCGATGGCGCGGCGCGCCTGTCTGGCCACATGGTGCTCATGATGCTGGGCGGTGTGCTGGCGGAACTGGTGAACCGCTCCGGCATCACCAAACGCGTGGTGGTGGCCGCCGCAGAACTGGGCGGCGAAAAACCGTTTCTCATTGGCTTGGTGCTGTGCGGCGTGAGCGAATTGCTGTTCACCGTGCTGGGGGGCCTGGGCAGCATCATCATGGTGGGCAGCGTGATATTGCCCGTGCTGCTCAGCACCGGCTTTCGCCCCCTGGGGGCAGGGGTGCTGTTTCTCATGGCGCTCAGTTTTGGCGGCATTCTTAACATCGCCAACTGGGGGCTGTACCTCAACGAACCCACCCTGCACCTCACCGCCGGACAAATCATGCCCTTTGGCATTTTGCTGTTTGTGATTGCAAACGTGGCCATGGTGGGCATGTTGTTCTGGGAGACCCGCCGCCGCGAGACCCGTTATTTCGCCCAGGTGGCCCTGCCCAAGGCTGACGGCGAAACCTGGCTGCTGGGGCCGCTGGCCTATTTCACACCTGTGCTGCCCATTCTCATCATCGGCCTGCCGTTGTTGCTGCAAAAGCTGGGTTACGCCCCCGCGCCCGCGCCGTGGTGGATGGCCATTCCGCCGCCCATGGCGTTTCTTTTGAGCATCGGCTTTGGTTTTGTGGCCACTTACCGCCCCGGACACCTCAAAAATCTGGTGGCCAGCGTGCTGGAAGGCGTGCAGGCCATGGCGCCGGTGCTGGTGCTCATCATGGGCATCGGCATGTTGCTGATGGTGGCCATGGACCCCATGGTGAAAGACCCCATGGTCAAAACGCTGGACCGCATCTTCCCCAGCAATCTGGTCATGTTCATGCTGGTGTTCGGCCTGTTGGCCCCGCCGCTGAGCCTTTATCGCGGCCCCTTCAACATGTGGGGCATGGGGGCGGGCCTGTTTGCCGTCATCGCCTCCACCGGCCTGATTGAGCCCGCTCTGGGCGTGGTGGTGCTGTTTCTTTCCGCCGGTCAGGTGCAAGGGGCCTGCGACCCCACCAACACCCACAACGTGTGGGTGGCCAATTATCTCAAGGTGGACGTGAACGACCTGCTCAAACAAAGCCTGCTGCCGGTGTGGCTGGTTGCCTTTTTGGGGCTTTGTATTGGCGCGGTGTGGGTGGGCATCCGGTTTTAGGCCATTTGCATGAAAAACCTTCGCCCGCTTTTGCCTGTCCTGTTGGCCCTGCTTGCCCTGACGGCGCTGGACCAGTGGACCAAACACGCCATTTTCAGCCAGTGGCTGAAGGGCCACGAAGAACACGTTTTCATCAAGGGGTTTTTCAGCTTCAAGGCGGTGGAAAACCGGGGCATCGTGTTTGGCCTTTTTCAGGGCGCCGGAAAAATTCCCTTGCTGGCCCTCACGCTCACCGCCTTTGGCCTCATGGCCTGGTGGGCCGTGCGGTTCTGGAAGAAACCCCTCTTTCGCGTGGCGGCGTCCATGATCGCCTCTGGCGCGGTGGGCAACCTGCTGGACAGGGTGCGGCTGGGTTTTGTGCGGGATTTCATCGATTTCAAGTTCTGGTACACCTTCAACGTGGCCGACGTGCTGATTGTTTGCGGCACAGCCCTTTTCATGTGGCTCATGCTCACCTATAAAGAACCCTCAGAAGAAACACCTCCCGCCAGCGCTGCTGCGCCCAACACCAAAACCACCTGACATGTATCCCGACCTGTTCACCATTCCGCTGCCCTGGCTGGGCGAAAAAGTCATCCACACCTATGGCTTCATGGTGGCGCTGGCGTTTCTGGCCGGACTGATTGTGAGCACCCGCCTGGCCCGTCGCACGGCGGTGAAACCGGAATGGGTGTATGACGTGATTGTCTACATCGTGGTGGCGGCCATTCTGGGCAGCCGCCTGTTTTACATCGCGGCGCACCTTGAGGAATACAGCAAGGACTGGCGGCAACTGCTGGATTTCTCACAGGGCGGCCTCACCTTTATGGGCGGCGTAGCAGGCGGCGCAGCGGCGGTCATTCTCTACGCCCGTAAAAAATCCATCCCCCTCTGGCCTCTGGGAGACGTGTGTATGCCCTCTCTGGCGCTGGGGGCCGCCATTGGCCGACTGGGGTGTTTTTTCAACGGCTGCTGCTACGGGTTTGAAACAGCCGCGCCCTGGGGCGTGGTGTTTCCCGTGCTGGGTGACAACATGCTGCGCCACCCCACACAGCTTTACGACTTCCTCTCCAACATGGGCATCTTCGGATTCCTGCTGTGGTTCTACAGCCGCCGGAAATACGACGGTCAACTGGTGGTGGCCTGGATGCTGATTTATCCCTTCACCCGCAGCCTGATGGAGTTTTTCCGCGAAGGAGCTTCGGCCAAACTGATTGGCCCCATCACACAAGGCCAGTGGGCCAGCGTGGCCATTTTTGCGGGCGGCCTGCTGCTGCACTGGGCACTCACCCGCAAAGGCAAAACCCTGATGCCGCCGCTGCCAGGAGAAACCCCACCTCCGGCCAAACCAAAAACAGGCTGAGTTTTTCTCAACCTTTCAAAAGAGATTTTTGCCTATTGTTGTTTAAGCGGGGGCGTTGCTCCCGCACCCCCACCGGGGGAACAGCGGTTCCCC
>CAYJOG010000048.1:0-11357 GCA_964371695.1 uncultured bacterium | reverse complement strand
TTTCACGCTTGAGGAATGTTTTGAGAAAGCCGCCGAAACGCCGTGGGTGGATGAGTTCTGCATTCAGGGAGGCATCGACACGGCCTATGACTTTGACTTTTATCTGGACCTGAGCCGGGGGCTGAAACAGCGGTTCCCCCATGCCCACCTGCACGCCTTCAGCCCCGAGGAAATCCACGCCCTGCACCTGCGCACCGGCCTGGGCGTGGAAGAAATCATTTCGCGCCTCATGGCTGCCGGTGTGGACTCCATGCCCGGCACGGCGGCGGAGATTCTGCACACCGATGTGCGCCGCCGGGTGGCCGGTCGCAAGCTCACGGGCCAGGACTGGGTGGATGTGGTGAAAACCGCCCACCGCCTGGGCCACCCCAGCACCGCCACCATTCTGTTCGGCCACATTGAAACCCCCGCCCACGTGGCGCACCACCTGGGGGTGATCCGGGCCATCCAGCAGCAGACGGGACTGATCAGCGAGTTTGTGCCCCTGCTGTTTGTGCCCACCCTCACGCGCCTGGGCAAAACCACCGGGCGCACTGAGGTCATTTCCCGCGAGGCCATCGAACGGTTCTACGCCGTGACGCGGCTTTTTATGGGCACCGTGATTGGGCATTTGCAGGTGAGCTGGGTGAAGCTGGGGGAACCCTTCGCCATTTCACTGCTGGATATCTGCGACGATTATTCGGGCACGCTTTATGAAGAAAGCATTACGCGCCTAGCGGGGGGCGGCCACGGCACGGGCCTGAGTGAGCGGCGCATTCTGAGCAGCCTGCAAGAGGCCGGTTTCACCCCCTGGCGGCGGGCCACGCTTTATGAGCCGCTTGTCACCCCCAGCCCCCACGTGGAGCGCTTTTTGGGTGAGAAGTGGCACAGCGCCACGCCAGAGGCCGAGGCCGCCACGGCGCACCTGAGCGCGGATGTGGTCCGGGCCTGCTGAGTTTTCGGGCCGGAAGATGGAAGTTGGTAAAAGAAAAAATCCCATTGTCTCCCGCCGTCATTCCCGCGAAAGCGGGAATCTAGCAAAACATGGACAAAAACTTCGTTTCCTGGTGACACCGCAGTAGCCACAGGCGTCTCGCCCATTGCTGTCAGGTTTACCTGAGTAGCGGCGACGCCCCCGTCGCCGTGAAGGGCAAAAACCCCTGATTTCGTGTTGGTTGTTGCGCGACGGGGGCGTCGCGCCTGTGGTTTAAAAACAAAAGGAAAAAACCTTGTTTGGATTTTTGCTTTTGAATAACCCCTCACCCGGCCTGCGGCCACCCTCTCCCCGTAAAGGGGAGAGGGGAATAAGGTGTTTTATGTTTGACTGGATTCCCGCTTTCGCGGGAATGACGCCGGGGATGGCCATATTTGTGGGTCATGACAAGCCCTCAAGGGGAGAGGGCACATTCTCCCTCACGCCTTCACGGCGACGGGTTTTTTTCTGGCGGCGGCGGCCTTTTTCCTGACCGGGGTTTTAGGTTTTGCGGCCTTGGGGGCAACGGGTCGGGCGGCGGTTTTTTGGGCCGAGGCAAAGGTGATTTTCTGGTATTCGTTTTCGCAGGGGTTGCCCAGGGCGAAATAAAACTCCCGCTTCACCGGGTCTACCATGAAACTGGAAAGCGTGCTGCCGGAATCCCCGTGGCAACACACCGTCAGGTCGCTGCCCGTGCCCGTTTCGCCGTGGCTGCTGAGGGCTTTTTTGAGCGTGTCCAGCGTGACCTTGCCCGCAGCTTTCCGGGCGTCTTTCTGCACAGAGGCCAGACGCGCCTTGGTGCTGCGGGCATATTCCAGCCCCTCCATGCCCTGCACTGTCCAGAAGGTGCCTTCGGGCAGATTGGCCTCAGTCATTTTCTGAAAGTGATTGGTTTGCAGAATGAAACCGCCCGCTTCAGGCTCGCGCACTTCACAACGCGAGGCGGTGAACTCCACCAGTTTGCAGTCGCCCGATGCGTCCATCAGGCCCATGAAGCCGGCGTTGGTGCGCTGTTTGAAACCGGTGATGAAGCGCACGGCCTCGGCCACGGTTTTGCAGGTTTCCAGGGCCTCCATGGCGAGGAGTGAATAGGGCACGCCCCGGTATTTGAAATCTTCGCCCCGCCACAGGCGGGCGTTGTTGCAGGCCACCACCAGACCAGCCTCGTTTAGCCCCTGGTGAATGCCCGCCATGGGCAGGTGGGTGGCGCTGATGGAGGCCAGACGGCCGCTTTCGGTGGGGGTTTCGCGGCGGATGGCCTGATAGGGCAGCAGCATGTTGGGGATGTCATAGTTGCGTCCGGTGAGGGGCCTGCCCTCTTGGGTGACGGCGGCGGTGGCGTGGAACTGCGTGCAGCCCCCCGGCGCGGCCAGACTCGCCCCCGCTTCGCAAAAAATCACTTCGAGAAAATGAATGCCCCAGACATAGGTCTCGTCCAGACCCATGCCCTTGGCAATGCCCTCGATGCGTCGGGCCTGGGCGGGCAGGTGTTTGCGCACGTCGTCGCGTGTGGCCAGAAAACCCGCCACGCGGAACACGTTTTCCACCCACGCCTGGGGCAGCCATTTGGGTTTGCCGTGTTTCCACAGTTCGCTGTCATAAAAGGCTTCCATCATGGGCTCAAAGTGATGGCCCAGCTTCACGCCCTGCTGCAGGCCCCGTTCATAGGCGTTGCCGTTCAGATCAATCACGGGAATGGACATGGAAATACTCCTTGAAATATGCCTTATTCACTCGAAGCCGATTGTGTCATGAAAGCCTCGCGCCGTTTGCGCAGTTCTTTTTCGCGGATGGGATAGAACAGGAACGCCACGGCCCCCAGCAGCACAAACAAACCCGCCCCCGGTCCCAGCAGGCGCACCCCCATGTTGGTGGGGGAGTCGGGGTGGCAGTAGCCCCCCATGTTAAACAGCCAGGCGGTCATCAGCGGCACGGCGGCGGCGGTGAACTTGCCGATCAGCCCCATGGCCCCAAAAAACATGCCCTCGCGGCGATAACCGTTGTTCATTTCGTCTTCGTCCACAATGTCGGCCACCAGGGCGTTTTGCAGACTCATCACGCCCGCCACCGGCAGGCCGATCAGCGCAAACAGCACAAAGGCCACGGTGATCACCGGGAACCCCAGAATGGTGTTGTTGCCCAGCAGATAAAGCATGGGCGTGGTCAGCCCCAGGGCAAACAGGCTGGTGGTGAAGATGTGCCGTTTCTCGAACCTTTCCGAGAGCTTCATCATGGCCGTGAAGCTGATCATGACCGCGCCCAGAATGGTGAGGTACACCAGGGGCATGAGGTCGTTCGGCTCGCGGTGCAGCATCAGCCGCACGATGTATTCAATGGCCCCCAGCACCCCCGTGAAACCGATGTTGTAAAGGATGTTGCTGAGCAGGTAGATCATGAAAGACTTGTTGGTGAAGGTCCATTTGAGCGACTGGACGAAACCATAGTGGTGCTCCTGACCGGCGGTTTTGGGTTCGCGGATGAGCAGCGGCGTGAGCAGGATGGAGAAACCGCAGATGAGCGTGAGGCTGAAAAAATAAGACAGGCTCAGGTCGCCAAAACCCAGGGTGACAAACACCGGGCGGATGAGCTGCATCACCAGCACGCCCAGAATGTTGAAAATCGCCATGATGAGGTTGATGGACATGCGGCTTTTGTCGGTCACCGCCACCACCGGCATGAGAGACAGATGGGGCAGAAACACGGCGGTGAAACCCAGCCAGAAACCGCTGCTCATCACCGCCAGCCACAGGGCCACCTTCCAGTATTTCGCCAGGTCTTTTTTCACCTGGGCAAAGGTGCCGCCCCCGCCGTGGCCCCCTGTGCCCGCAGCGGTGATTTTCTGATCTTTGGGGAAAAGCGGGCAGCCCGCGCCATAAGATGTGCATCTGCTGGTGGGCCGCACCATGGTCTGCCAGTTTTCGCCTCTGGCCAGGGCGCGGATTTTGAGGTGCTCCATTTCATCCAGGCACAGCCGCTGCTGGTGCGCCATGCGCTCACGGCCAATGATGGGCCCGCAGCGCCCGGCCCAGGTGGTGCTCAGGGCTTGATCCGCCCACGCGGCGGGAGACTTGGGGTGCTGCGC
The DNA here is from genome assembly GCA_964371695.1 of uncultured bacterium. GTDB lineage: Bacteria > CAYJOG01 > CAYJOG01 > CAYJOG01 > CAYJOG01 > CAYJOG01. The sequence goes on along the minus strand of CAYJOG010000048.1, from coordinate 7,323 downwards.
CCTGAGCACACCGATTTTTTTCATGCAGTAACCTTCGTCGCGGGGGTTGATGATGCCCGCTTTGTTGGCGCCGGGGGCCTTCACGAAATCGGGCACATACCACAGACCAAAAAAGAACGCGCACAGGGGGATGGAGCCGATGGCGATCCAGGGAATGCGGCGGCCAAAACGACTGCGGGTGCGGTCAGACAGATAGGCCACCACCGGCTCAAAAAACGAGTCCAGAATGCGCCCGAACGACAGCACGAAACCCGTGAGCGTGATGGGCATCAACTCTTCGCGTCCGCTGCCGCCGGGGGGGCTGTAATAGATCATCAACAGCGTCATGAACGCCATGGTGAAGAGGCCGCCGGAAAGCTGCGCCCCGGCATAGCCCACCTTGCGCGGCCATGACGGCTCGGCGTGTGTGGTGGAGGAAAGTGGTCCTGACATGGAAGGGGGTCAGTATAAGGCAGGGGGCGGGAGGCTGGAGGCGGGAGGTGTGTTTTATTTTGGTAGCACAGGCATCTTGCCTGTGTGGCACCTTGCCTGTGTTTATGTTTGGAACAGGCTGGAAGCCTGTTCTACCAGTTCCCCTTTCCCCGTTATGGGAAGAGGGGGATTCCGTCAACAACACAACACGTGACCAGCATCACAACAAAGCGGTTGGGGATTGTCCTAAAATAATCAGCCTGTTCCCTAAACTTTCTTTTCACATCCAGCGTCTCATTCGTCAAACCCCCTTGGGAGGACTTCCATGAACCACAGCTTTATTCCGGTTTTGTCGCGCCGTTGTCTGCCTTTTCTGGCAGCGGCTTTTCTGGCCGTGAGCGCCGGTTGCGGTGGCGGCGGCAGCAGCACCGTCGTGGTCACGCCCCCGGCCAACAACGGCGGCACGGGCAACAACAACCAGACCACCGGGGCCACTGTCACCGGCACGGTAGACACGGGCGGCACCGTGGCGGCCCGTGGGGCCAGCAGTGTGCAGGATGTATCCACCCTCACCGCCACCTTATATACGGTGGGCACGGGCGGTGCGCTCACGGCCGTGAGCGGCGTGGCCAGCGTGCCTGTGACGGTGGACCCGGCCAACCCCAGCCAGGGCACGTTCCAGTTCACCAAGGTGCCAGAGACCGTCATCAACGGCGTGGTGCAACTGAAGGACAACACCAGCGGCAGCACGCTCGAGGCGATTCTGCCCGGCGTGGACAAAGACGAAACCAACGCCGTGGCGGTGGACGTGAAAACCCATCAGGAAGCCGCCGTGCTGAAGGAAGTGGTGAAGCAGAACCTGCTGACCGCTGAAAAGGTAGACCCGGCCATCATCAAGGAAACCCTCACCAGCGACATGCTCACCCAGGGCTTCAACCCCGCCGACATGGCCCAGGGCGTGAAGGCCGCCAGCGAAGAGGTCTTCAACAATCTCAAGGCCGAACTGGGCAGCGCCACCGACGACGCAGCCATTCAGCAGATCAAGGACATCCGCCGCCATCAGGTGGACACCATCCGCATCCGCGAAGAACTGGCCAAGGGCGACGACAGCAAAAAAGCCAACCTGGAAGCCCAACTGGCCACCGCCCAGACCAAGTTCGAAAACGAACTCAAAACCAAACTTCCCCCCAAGGCGGGTGAAGACAAACTGGCCATCGAAAAGTTTCAGGAGTTTCAGCAGGCGGGCACGGCCCAACTGGCCGCCAACGTGACCAACGCCGAACTCAAGGACCGCATTGAGGAACGCCACGAGGTGTCCGAGGTGGTGCATGCGCTGCTCTCCATGGCGCGGTTCCTGTTCCCCGACGCCGCCGAGGCGGGCGCGCCTGTCAGCCCGGTGGAAGTCATCGCACGGGTCACCGGCCTTTCCACGGCCGAGGTGAAAGCGGAGTTCAAGACACTGGTGGACGAAGCCCAGAAAAAATCAGCCGATCCCCTCACCGATCAGGCCGCGCTGATTCAGAACATCATCGCCCGCGCCAAGCTGCTGCGGAACAAAATTCTCACGGCGGACAACCTGATGGCGCTCTCGGACATCGAATCGGTGGAAGCCGCCCTGCAAACCCTGGAGGGGCAGATTCACGACAAGTTCGCCGCCAACACCGACCCGAAAGAAGTGGATACCTTCGCCCGCACCCGGCTCAAGGAAATCCTCACCGCGCTGGACGCCAAGCTGGACGCCCGCCTGGCGGACCTGCCCGAAACGGCCCGCAAAGCCGTTAAAGAAGCCGTGCGGCAGGTGCTGGTGACACTCAGCACCGGGCGCATTCCGCCCCATCTGGTGCGTGACCCCGCCGCGCCGCTGCCCCCCGCCGCCACCGTGGCCGCTCCCGAAGACACCGACGCGGACGGCGTGCCAAACTTCATCGAAATCAAGGAAGGCAGCGACCCCAACAGCGCGGGCAGCAAACCCCAGCCTGTGGTGCTGGTGATGCCCGGTGACGGTGTGGACAACGACAAAGACGGCAAAACCGACGACGAAAAAGGCGGCTTCAACGGCATTGACGACGACGGCGACGGCAAGGTGGATGAAGATGTCACCAGTGACATTGCGCTCACCACCTTTGCCGGAACCATTTCCTTTCAGGGCGCGCCCCTGGGGGGTGTGACGCTGGTGCTGGCCTTTTCGCCGCCCGGCCCCGACATGAAAATCGCCTATCACGCCGACGCCGCTACCGATGCCACGGGAACTTTCAGCTTCAGCAGCGTCAAGGCGGGACGCTACTTTTTGGCGGGTTATCTGGAAGTGGACGGCATCGCTGGCCTGGGCAAAGACGACAAGGTGGGCTTTTATGGCACTTCTGCCGGTCCCGTGCCGGTGGAGATCACCGCCGGTGGCCTGAAGCTGAACATCACCGATGAGTGGATCGTGGCCGTGCCCGGCGCACGGGGCAAGTTCACCGGCAAGCTGGTGGGGCCAAGTGGCGTGGCGCAGCGCGGCAAGGTCACCGCCTGCCGGTTGGACATCACCGCCGCAGGGACCACCGCCACCCCCAACACCACCGACGCCGCAGCGCCCCAGATGTGCATTCCGGGTTTTGAAACCGCCGCCGACGGCACGTTTACCCTGGAGGTGGAAGCCGGCGTGTGGCTGGTAAAAATCTTTTTCGCCACCACCAACGACACGTGTTTCATGGAGGGCAAGGTGACCGTGGTGAAGGACACCACCGTAAGCGTGGTGCTGGGTGCGCCGGTGTGTCAGGGCACGATTCCCACGGGCCAGGCAGGCAGCCTGGAAGGCGTGCTGGAGCCGCTCATCAAGACGGTGAATGACCTTTCTCCCTCGGCCACCACCACGGCCACCCACGTGCCCACGGTGGGGCTGTTCCTCAACCCCCCCGGCCCCGGCGCGCCGGTGTTCATCCTGGCCGACGGCCCGGTGGACGCCACGGGCCATTTCAAGTTCAGCAAGGTGCCCCTCAATCAGGTGTCGTTCCTGGCGGTGTGGCGCGAGGGCAACGGCGTGGTGGGCCCACAGGCCGAAGAATCCATGGCCATTCTGGTGGGCAGTGACGGCAAACCCAAGGTGATTTCCCTCACCGCGCCCACGCTGCTCAACCTGGGCAACATCATCAGCGCCATGCTCAAACCCATCGCCGCGCCCAAGGTGCTCAAGGGTGTGGTCAAGAACATTGCCACCGGCAGGGGCGTGCCCGCCGAGGTGTCTTTCTGTCCGCTCGCTGCCACCGATGCGCTGGCCCCGCTTGAAAGCGGCGTGGTGAACACCACCACCACCACAAACACCACCAGCGGCGGCGCCACACAGCCCGCCGTGCCCTGTTTCTTCATCAAAACCAGCCTGGAGGGACTGTTCACCATGGACATTCCGCCGGGTGTGTTCACCGCCCACGCCAAGGGCGGCGACGCCGGTTTCACCAGTCCTTACAAGCTGGAGGTGTTCGAAGACAAAATCCGCTTTGGCCCCTACACGGACAGCCCCACCCTCACGGTGGTGCCCACGCTCTCGCTCACACTCACCAGCCAGGACATTCCGTTGGTGGTGGTGCAGTAGCGTTTCAGATGAATTGAAAATAATGAGTAGGTGCGGTGTCCTCACCGCTACTCCTGTTAAATCAGGTGGACCGAAAGTGACACTGTTCGTTCTGTTGTTGAGTTCACCACCGGCCTGCTCACGCGGGCCGGTTTTTTATGTGCGGGGTTGCTGGGTATTTCATGGTGCCTGCACGGCAAGGTCATGCTTGAATTAGGCAAATAATGGGTGTCGTCATTTGCCCTCTCCCTGAGGGAGAGGGCAGCCGAGGGTTGAGCGAAGCGAGGCCCAAGGCGGGTGAGGGGGAACGGCGGGCCTATCAAAAACCTTTGTTTCGACAGGTGTTTTCTTTCCCCCTCTCCCGGACATCGGCCTCACATCTGTTCGGCCTTGTCCCGCCCTCTCCCTCAGGGAGAGGGCATGTCCGAGCCACTTTCTGAGTCTACGTTCAAGAGGATTTTGCTCTAAAGTAACCCCCCGACATGGCCATTCTCTCGCCCCCCGAACGGGTCACCCTCAATCACTACGGCCTTCCCCTCAGTGCCCTGCACTGGCCCGGAGTCGGCCCCACCGTGTTGTGTTTTCACGGCTGGCTGGATCAGGCCGCCAACTTTGAGTGGATCGCCCAGCAGGTGCGGCACAAGGCCGACGTGTGGGCGCTGGATTTCCGGGGCCACGGCCACAGCGGCTGGGTCACCGGGGCCAGTTACCAGTTCATGGATTACCTGCTGGATTTCGACGCGCTTTATCGCCACGTGGGGGCTGAAAAGGTGTTTGTGGTGGGCCACAGCATGGGGGGCATGGTGAGCAGTTATTACATCGCGGCTTTCCCGGAGCGCGTGACGGCGTTCATCAACCTGGAGGGCATCGGCCCGCCCGACGCCGATTTCAGCCAGAGCACCCGCACCATCCGTTTGTGGGTAGAGGGTTATCACGGGCGGCTTTCGCCCAAGCCCTGGCCGCCCGTGACGCTGGAACAGGCGGCGGACAGGTTGCAGAAATCGGTGCCCACGCTGCCCCGCGAGCGCGCCCTGCACCTGGCCCGAGAAGGCACCCAGCCGGTGGAAGGCGGCCTGAAGTGGCGGTTTGACCGGCGGCACAAAGAGCGCAGCCCTTACCGGTTTACCCTGGTGATGGCGCGGCACATCTGGGCCAGCCTGAAGACCCCCATGATTTATGTGGACGGGGCCGACAGCAGTTTTCAGGGTTTGGGAGACGCCAGGGAACGGGTGGACCTGATGAACCCGCAGCGGTGGATCAGCCTGCCCGGCGTGGGGCATCACCTGCCGGTGGAGGCCCCCGATGAAATCGCCGACATTGTGCTGAAGACCCTGGAGGAGTTTGGGGGATAGTGGGAAAAACGCGTCCGGGCCAAGCCGTTTCTAAACGTAGACCCGGAAGGCGGCCTGAAAATGCCCTCTCCCTGAGGGAGAGGGCAAATGACCACACCCATCATTGGGGACGGTATCAAGCGTAACTTTGTCCTACACCTGGGCCTCGGCCAGCCTCTTCAGATGGGGCCAGGTAAAAATGCCCGTCTCGTGGCTGTCGCTCCACTTGAGCAAAATGGCGTAGTTGCCCACCGGGTGAAAAGAGGTCAGGTCCAGGCCCGGTTTCACCTGGGCTTCGCCAAACCGGCGCACGCCGGTCAGCTCGTCCACACATTCCGCGCAGGGGCAGTTGCCCCGCAGGCGGATGTAGGGGATGCGGTCCACCGCGCCGCCCTCCCAGCTCAGGGCCAGTTCGCGGGCGTCGGGGTCGGGCACAATGCGCTGTGGCCCCGGCCCCACGCCTTTTTCTCGGATGGCCAGCTGGCGGGCCAGTTCGCGGGCGGCGAAATCAAAGGCGCGGGCGCTGGGGCTGTCTGGCGCGGCTATCACCACGGGCACGCCTTCATCGCTGGTTTTGGCCAGGGCGCTGTCCAGCGGCACACGGGCCAGCAGGGGTGCGCCCACTTCTTCGGCCATTTGTTTGCCGCCGTTTTCGCCAAAGATGTGGGTGATTTCGTTGCAGTGGCCGCACACAAAACCGGCCATGTTTTCCACCACACCCAGAATGGGCACGTCCACCTGCTGAAACATGCGCAGGCCCTTTTGCGCCACCTGTGTGGCCACCTGCTGGGGCGTGGTGACAATGACGGCCCCCGACAGCGGCGCGGCCTGGGCCAGGGTGAGCTGGATGTCGCCCGTGCCCGGCGGCAGGTCAATGAGCAGATAGTCCAGCTCTCCCCACAGCACACCACTCAAAAATTGCTGTATCACCCGGCTGGCGATGGGGCCGCGCCACACCACCGGCGCGCCGCTGCCCTGCATCAGGCCCATGGAGACGATTTTGATGTCGAACTTTTCCAGCGGCACAATCTGCCCCTCGGCATTGCCCAGCAACTGGGCCGAGGCCCCCAGCAGGTGGGGCGAACTGGGGCCGTAGAGGTCGGCGTCCAGCAGTCCCACGCGGGCGCCGGTGCGGGCCAGGGCCACCGCCAGATTCACCGCTGTGGTGCTCTTGCCCACGCCGCCCTTGCCGCTGGCCACCGCCACGATGTGTCGCACACCCGGCATGGCGCTGCGGCCCTTGCGGCTGGCGTGGCCCGCCACCTGGGCGGTCATGGTGACAACAGCCTGAGTGATGCCGGGCAGGGAGAGGATTTCCTGCTCGGCCTGGGTTTTGAGTTTTTCCTTCACCGGGCAGGCCGGGGTGGTGAGCTCGATGGTGGCGCTCACCACGTCGCCGGTCACCGACACGTCTTTGACAAACCCCAGCGACACAATGTCCCGGCTCAGGTCGGGATCCATCACGCGGGAAAGAACTTTGAGAACATCGTCTTGATGAATGGCCATTGAGACTCCTGGCGCGGGTCGCGCCCGCTGTGCGGGCCACATTATGGGGGTGCGTTGCCCCCGACGTCAGCATGAAACAAGGTCGGTTGTATAGGTGATTTCATGAGGGCAAACACCCGAATAAAAAACTTCTTGCCAGCCAGTCGGCAATGGGTTCAGCCTGCTGTAAGATGCCCCCGCCTGATTCCAGGCTCCAAGTCCCAAGGAGGCGACATGTCACGACAAGCACTTTATGTGGCCCGCGACGAATGCACCGGCTGTGAACTCTGCACCCAGACCGTTCCCAAGGTTTTCGAGATGACCGAAGATCCTTTTCTGGCAGAGGTGGCCCACCAGCCCACCGAGGATATCAGCGACGACGAACTCACCGAAGCCATGGAGTCCTGCCCCGTGGAGTGCATCCGCTGGGGTCAGTCCCAGACCGACTATGACGGTGGCAAACGCCTGCCGGGAGATGAGTCGTAACACCCTGGTTCATTCGACTCAAAATGAGTCGCAGCGATGTCCCCATCGCTGCTGTCATAG
>CAYJOG010000047.1:10291-11458 GCA_964371695.1 uncultured bacterium | reverse complement strand
AAGGCCAATAAAACCAATGAACATTCCTGCTATTTTGAATGTTCATTGGTATAAAAAGAAAAACAAAACAGGTTTTTGTCTTTTTTCTCATGCCCTCACCCGGTTTCCTCTGAGCTTTTAGCCCAAGGGAAACCACCCTCTCCCATCCTTCGGACGGGAGAGGGAATGCATCAACTTTTAAACCTGTGCCTTTACCCGCCCAGGCCGCACATCCTGGGCTGCATTTCGCAAAGGCTGGCAAAACCCACCATGCCCCCCAAGAGCAGGTGCTGACACAAACCCAGCGCCAGCAAGGCGGGCAGGCAGAACAGCAACACCTCCGTCACCGCCCACGCACGGGGCTGGCCCAGTTGTTCCCGCAACCGCACACGGTGCAAAAACACACCCAGCACCGCCAGATAGCCCCCCACGTGGGGCAGCAAAGCCAGGACATACCAGCCCAGCGAGCGCAAATCCTCCCAGGCCAGGCGGGGAGGGCGAAAAGGCTGGCTGGGTACAAGCCCCAGCCACAGCAGTTGTTCGTCGGGCTGATTCACCAGTGCCCCACGGCGGGGCCAGGGGGCTGTGGCCAAGCGGGGCATCACCCACAAATGCCAAGCGCTCGCCACCGGCAACAGCAGCAGGCCATAAAGCGTCAGATAACTCCAGGGCGGCACACCCTTCAGCCCCAGCAGCGCCACGGACAAAAAAAACGGCCCGGCCAGCGCCTGGGCTTTATTGGTGTTCTCAGTCATCACGCAACTGGTGGCTGGGGCACTGGGCGTTGGGGCAACCAGCGGGCGGGCTGGCTGACTGTGCCGCCTTGGCCATGGCTTTTTCGGTGCGCTGATGGCGCTCCTTCACGGCGCTGGTGGCTGCGGCAAAAGCGCCGGGCAGTCGGACAAACACCGTGCCGCCGCAATAGGAACAGGGCGGGGGAGGGGCCTCGGCCTCGCCCGACATCACCGCCACCGTCTGGTGCTCACCACATTCCTGACATTCGTACTCAAACAGTGGCATGAAACCGCTCCAACACCATTCTGGACCACACCACCGGCCACTGCAAAAAAACTGTTTTTGTTTTTATTCACCCAAATGTCCGAAATGCTTTTTATCGGGCTGCTGCTTGGGTAGCCTTTTTTCACATGAAGAGTCAGTGGAGTGAAGAAGCCACGAGCGCACTGAACA
>CAYJOG010000047.1:2866-10281 GCA_964371695.1 uncultured bacterium | reverse complement strand
GGTTTATGCCTCGCGCCTGATTGGCCTGGAACCCGAACTGGTGGTGTGGGGCGGCGGCAACAGCAGCGTGAAGGCCCCCGCCCGTGATTTCCGTGGCCGCGAACTCACCGCCCTTTACATCAAGGCCAGCGGCAGCGACATGCGCACGCTGACGGCCAAAAACATTGCCGCGCTCGATCTGGAACCCCTGCTGGCCCTTAAAACCCACAAAAAACTGAGCGACGAGGACATGGTGGCTTATCTGGGCCACTGCATGTTGCACCCCGGCGGCCCCCGGCCCAGCATCGAAACCCTGTTGCACGCCTTTATTCCGGCAAAACACGTTTATCACGTACACAGCGACGCCATCGTGGCGCTCACCAACACACCAGACGGGCCAAAACACGTGGCCGCCGCCCTGGGCCGGGACATGCCCATCGTGCCCTATGTGCGCCCCGGTTTTGACCTCTCACTGAAGGCCGCCCAGGCCCTGGCCCGGCACCCTGCGGCCACCGCCCTGGTGCTGGATCACCACGGCCTCATCACCTGGGCGGGCACCGCCCGCGAAGCCTATGAGCGCACCATTTCACTGGTGGACAAAGCCGAACGTTATCTGCGCCGACATGCCAAAAGCCCAAAAACCGCCCGACAATCGGCGGTGTCTGTCACCGAACACCGTCAAAAGGCGCTGGAGGTGCTGCCCCTGCTCCGTGGCCTGCTGGGCCCTGAAGCGGGTGTGCTGAGCCTGGATGAGAGCCCCGCCACACTGGCGCGGCTGAACCGGCCAGACCTGGCCAAGCTGGCCGCCGGCGGCCCGGCCACGCCCGATCATCTGCTGCACACCCGCCCTTGGCCGCTGGTGGTGGATGTGCAGAAAATCCGCGCCGAAGACCTTGAGGCTGTTTTTCAGAAAGCCTTGGCCGACTGGGCCAAACGTTATGGGGCCTATACCAAAGGCCATGCCCCCAGGGGCAGTGTGTTGTTCCCCCCGGTTCCCAGGGTGCTTTTTCTGCCCGGCCTGGGGTTGGTGGGTGTGGGCAAAAACAAAAAAACTGCGGGCATGACGCGGGACATTGCCCTGCGCTGGTTGAACGTGATGACACAAAGCGCCGGACTGGGGGGCTTCAAGAGCATTTCACCCCGCGACATGGGCGATTTTGAATACTGGCCCATGGAAAATTTCAAACTCACGCTGGCCCCGCAGGAGAAACCCTTTTCCCGGCAGGTGGTGCTGGTGGGGGGCGCGGCAGGGGCCATTGGCAAGGCGGTTTCCCAGGCGTTTTTTGCCCAGGGGGCGCACCTGGCGCTGGTGGATTTGAATGGTCGGGACGTGTGCCAACTGGCCCGTGAACTGAACGACGCCGCCGGTGAGGAACGGGCCATCTGCCTGGGGGCGGACCTGACAAAGGAAAAGGACGTGCTGCGGGTGGTGGAAGAAACGGTGCTGCGGTTTGGGGGGCTGGACGGTGTGGTGTTCAACGCGGGCATCGCCCGGTGCGCGCCGCTCAAGGACACCTCGCTTGAAGACTGGGAAACCGTGATGCGCACCAACGCCACGGGCCATTTTGTGTTGGCCCGCGAAACCCTGAAGGTGCTCTCGAAACAGGGCCGGGGGGGATGGCTGGTGTTCATCGGCAGCAAAAACGTCTACGGCCCCGGCAAGGATTTTGGGGCCTACAGCGCCAGCAAGGCGGCGCTTACCCAACTGGCCCGCGTGCTGGCGGTGGAAGCCGCCGAAGAAGGCGTGCGGGTGAACATCGTCAGCCCCGATGGGGTGTTCACCGGCAGCGGCCTGTGGAGCGACGACCTGCGCAAAAACCGCGCCCAGAGCTACAAGATTCCCGAAAAGGAACTGGAAGATTTTTATCGTCAGCGCAACCTGCTCAAACGCAAGGTCAGCCCCCAGGACGTGGCCGAGGCGGTGGTGTTTCTGGCTTCTTCCAAAGCCGCCGCCACCACCGGCGCGGTGATTCCCGTGGACGGCGGCGTGAAAGAGGCGTTCCCCAGATAACCAGGAAATTTTTTCCCCCTCTCCCCTTTAACGGGGAGAGGGTTGGGGTGAGGGGTTTAGGCAAAAGCAAAAAACAATGGTTTCGTTCATGTTTCGCCCCTCACCCGCCCCTTCGGGGCACCCTCTCCCCAGAGGGGAGAGGGAACGATGTCGAATGCACTCAAATGCACTACACCGCCAAAGTTTCGTTGGTGCCGTCGGCGTAGTTCAGCGTGGCCGCGCCGCTGCTGTTCCAGGTGACCGATCCCAGGCTCGCGCCGTTGTTGGACTGTGTGAGCGTGGCCGTGCCAGAGCCGTCGGCGTTCAGTGTCATGGCCATTTTCACGCCGTCTTCGGTGGTGAACGTCATGGTGCCGGAACCGTCGCTGTTCAGTGATGCACTCTGGAAGGTGAGGTCATAACCAGTGGGGTCGGTGATGGTGCCGGACATGTTCACCTTGCCGTTGGAGGCCGTGGCCACGGTGAAATTGCTGTAGGCATAACCATCGCTGGCCTGACCATTCAGACCAATGCTGACAGTGGAAATGGTGGTGGCGTCGGTGTTCATGTTGGTGGCGCCCGTGATGGTGCCGGTGAGCTTGAGGTTGGTGCCTGTCTCCTGAAAACTGACCGAGACCGACATGGCGTAGTTGACGTTGTCGTTGGAGGTCATGGTGCCGCTCAGGGTGAAGACGCCGTTGTCGGTGGGGTCGCTGCACTGGGTGTCTGTCCAGGAGCCGTTGAGGGCAAAGGTGTTGCCGTTTTCTGAATAGGTCAGGGAACCGTTGCTGATGCAGCCGGTGGCGGCGTCGAGTTCGTTGGTGAGGGTGAAACCGTTGCTGGTCTGAGTCACCAGCGACGCCTTGCGGGCTGCCCGCCCCGCCAGGGTGTTTGTGGCCCGGCTGGCCCGCTTGCGCGCGTTGCTGGCCTCTGCTGCCGAATCCACGCTTTTTTGTGTGGCGGCCTTGGTGGTGGTTTTGGAAATGGTGGCCACCGCAGGCGCAGTGGGGCTTCCCCCACCGCCGCAGGAGGCCAGGGTGAGAGAGAGGGCGACACCGGTCATGGCGGTGCACAGGGGTTTCAGCAGTTTCATGTCAGACTCCTCATCTAAACTATTGGAATTTCGACATCGTATTGGTGCAAATATGTTGTATGCAAGCCAATTTTCCAATTTTCCGTTTCGTGGCATCGCAAAAATCGCCTGCTACACTGCCGCCCCTGCCAATTGGCAGAAAAACCGGAGGGGACTATCCTGAGCGGTCATGAAAAACGTTGCTTTCCAGAAATGTATTAACCCGGCCTGTGGGACAGAGTTTGACATGATGCAGGCCCTCACCGCCTGCACCCTGTGTGGATCGCTGCTGGACGTGACCTATCACTGGGACCAGATCAACCCACCCCGCGACCTGCGTTTTTTTGAAAACCGCCGCAACAACCTGAAGAACATTTTCAACCGCAGCGGCGTGTGGCGGTTCCGCGAACTGCTGCCCTATGTGAACGTGGCCAGTCTGGAAAGTTACAGCCAGCAGATTGTGAGCCTGGACGGCGCAGAGGGCCACACTTTTCCCATCCACGAAAGCCTGGTGGGGCGTTATGTAATCGGCAAGCTGGAAGTGGAAAACAACGCCCTGAAACAGCCCCCGCTTTCCGCCGACGAACAGGAGTTTGTCCGCAACCATTTTTACATCCAGTTTGAAGGCCAGAACCCCACCGGCAGCTTCAAAGACAATGGCATGACGGCGGCGTTTACTCACGCCCACATGGTGGGGGCGCGCCGGGCGGTGTGCGCCAGCACGGGCAACACCAGCGCGGCGCTGGCGGCCTATGCCCGCAACAGCGGCATTCTGGACGCCTTCATATTCATCGGCGAAGGCAAAATCGCCTATGGCAAGCTGTCGCAGGGGTTGGAATATGGCGCGCGCACCATTCAGATAAAAGGCGATTTTGACGACGCCATGGAGGCCGTGCAAAAGGTGGCCGCCCAGGAAAAAATCTACGTCGTCAACAGCGTCAACCCCTTCCGGCTCGAAGGCCAGAAAACCATCATGTACCGCGTGCTGGAGGGTCTGAGCTGGCAGGCCCCGGACTGGATTGTGGTACCCGGCGGCAACCTGGGCAACGCCAGCGCCTTTGGAAAGGCGTTCATGGAACTCAAGGCCCTGGGGCTGATCAACAAGGTGCCGCGGCTGGCGGTGATTCAGAGCAAGGGGGCCAACCCCCTGGATGTGCTGGTGAACGAACGGGGCCTGAAATGGAACGGCGGCCATGTGGATCACGCGCTGGTGAAAGCGTTTTATGCCGAGTGCAAAGCCAAGGGCATTCGCGCCCGCACGCTCGCGAGCGCCATCGAAATTGGCAAACCCGTGAATCTGGCCAAGTGTCTGCGGGCGCTGGATTTCACCAATGGTGTGGTGCGCAGTGTGGATGACGCTTCGATATTGGACGCCAAGGCCGTGATTGGCCTGAATGGCATGTTCGGCTGCGAGCCAGCCTCGGCGGCCTCGGTGGAAGGCGTGCGCCTTCTCTTTGAGGAAGGTGTGATTCACCTGGATGAAACCGTGGTGTGCATCTGCACCGGCCATCAGCTCAAAGACCCGGATGCCACCGTCGGTTATCACGCCCAGGGCGCCGACCCGGAACTGGATAAAAAGATGGAAGCCTACGATGTGCGGCACCGCCGTTTCGCCAACCGCCCTGTGGCGGTGCCCAACGATCTGGACGCCATTGTCTCGGCCATGAGGTGAACACCATGAAACTTCTCGACAACAGCCCCAACAAAATCGGATTTGTCAGCCACATGACCTGCCTGAGCTGTGGCCAGACACAGACCATGCCCGAACTCATCAACCGCCACAAAACGGTGTATCAAAACGGTTGTTATGCCTGCATGGGGCCGCTGGACCTGCGTTATGACGAAGACGCCCTGGGGCGCATCCTTACCCGCGAGAGCGTGAAAGACCGTTATCTGGCGCAGCAACAGCAGCGAGGCAATTTCTGGCTGCTCAAGGAACTGCTGCCGGTGAACGAAGTGCGGGCGGCCAAACACACTCCCTTTACGCCCCTGGTGCGCGCCAGTGCGCTGGAGACGCTTATCGAAAAACGACATGGCGTGCGGCTGGAGCTTTATCTGAAGCTGGACATGGCCAACCCCACCGGCAGTTTCAAGGACCGCCCCGTGGCCCTGGCGTTTAACAAGGCGCTGGAAGATGGCGGTTATAACAAGGTCATCACCTCCAGCACCGGCAACCTGGGCATCAGCACCGTTGCCAGCGCCAAAGAGGCTGGTTTTGGCTGCCTCATGTTTGTGCCCAACACCCTGGGCGACGTGAAGGTGCGCGCCATGGAGGCCTATTGCAGCACCCCCACCAACCGGCTGGTGACCCGCAACGACTGGGGCATGGCCAACCGCGAAGACACGGTGGAAGAGTTCGCCCGCGAAATGCTGCACAGCACCCAGCGCGAGGTGGTGCGGCTGGAAGGCACCTATGACCGCGCCAACCGGTTTGCCAGTGAGGTGGCCCAGCGCTGCAACCAGTTGAGCGTGGAAGAAACAGGCCGCCGATCGGTGTTCATTCCCAACGATATTTTCCGCCCCTATTACAAAGAGGGCAGCAAAACCAGCGGTTATGAAACCTCCCTGCAACTGAAATATGACTTTGACGTGGCCGAGGACCGGCCGGTGCATCAGGTTTATCCCATCGGCAGCGGCGCGCTCGCGGCCAGCGCCATCAAGGGCATGGAAGAACTGAACCGCCTGAAGGTGGTGGACTACAAAGCCGTGCTGTGGGCCGCCCAGCCCGACACCTGCGCCACCGTGGTGGACGCCTTCCTGAACGCCACCAACGAGATCAAGCCGGTGCGCAATCCCGACACGCTGGCCAAGTCCATCGCCATAGAAGACCCCGGCAGCGGACATCAGGTGCTTTCTGTCATGCGGCGCACAGGGGGCGGGGCCATGAAGACCTCGGAACAGGAACTGTCTCTGGCCCTGCTGGACCTTTTTGAGACCGAGGGCCTGTTTTGTCAGTTTGTGGGAGGCGTGGTGGTGAGTTGCATCATGAAACTGGCCGCCCAGGGGGCTTTTAAAGAGGGCGATCTGGTGGTGGCCAACATCACGGGCCGGGGGCTGGACCGCATTGAAGACGACCTGCAGGAAGCCGCCGAACGTTTTCAGGTGACGGGCCGTGCTCACGCCCTGCTCGAAAAAGTGGGCAAGGGCAGCCTGATTCAGGCTCCGGCCATGGCTTGAGCCAACGAATGGCTTTCCGTTGATATAATCCCGGCCCGTGGTTCTCCTGAACACCCTCCTTGAAGAAATGGTGCATCACGGCGGCAGCGACCTGCACCTGAAAATCGGCCGCCCGCCCCTCATGCGCCTGGATGGCAGCCTGATGCCCATGGAAAAAGACAGGCTGGCCAAGGAAGACGTGATGGGTTTCATCGACTCCCTGCTCAACGAAGACCAGAAGGGCAAGCTGTTCAAAAACCTGGGCATTGACGTGGCCTATGCCATTCCGGGCGTGGCGCGTTTTCGCGCCAACATCCTGTTTCAGCGGGGCACCCCGGCGGTCATCATGCGCACCATTCCCTTTGAAATCCCCAAGCTCGAAGACCTGCAACTGCCCGCCGTGATTCCCGAAATCACCAACATTCCCCAAGGGCTGATTCTGGTCACCGGTCCCACGGGCAGCGGCAAGTCCACCACCATCGCCGCGATGATCCAGCGGCTGAACCAGACCGAGCGTTATCAGATCATCACCATCGAAGACCCCATCGAGTTTCTTTTCAGAGACGACCAGTGCTCCATCATGCAGCGCGAGGTGGGCACCGACATCCACTCCTTTGGCGATGGCCTCAAAGGCGTTTTCCGGCAAGACCCCGACGTGATCGTGATTGGCGAAATGCGCGATTTTGAAACCATGCACACCGCCATCACCGCCGCCGAAACTGGCCACATCGTGTTCAGCACCTTGCACACCAACGACGCCAGCCAGACCATTGACCGCATTCTCGACAGCTTCCCCACCGATCAGCAACACCAGTTGCGCATCCAGCTTTCCATGACCCTCAGGGCCATCATCAGCCAGCGTCTGGTGAAAACCCGCGACGGCGAAGGCCGGGTGGCCGCTGTGGAAATCCTCATCAACACGCCCCACATTGCAGACCTCATCGTGCAGGAGCAGACCAGCGGTCTTTATGACTCCATCCGCACCAGCGTGGAAGGCTTCGGCATGCAAACCCTGGAACAATCCCTGGTGGCGCTCATGGTCAACGGCGTGATTGATTACAATGAGAGCCTCACCGTCTCCAACCGCAAAAGCGAAATCGAGCGCGCCATCCGCGAGCTGGACAGCGAGCAGTTCTGAGAATCCCATGCCAAACACGACACGCAAACAAACCCCCGCCGGGGAGGCCCCTGAATGAGTAATTATTCACCCTCTGATTT
>CAYJOG010000047.1:0-2856 GCA_964371695.1 uncultured bacterium | reverse complement strand
AAAACATCCGCCGCGACCTTGAGACGGAACGCCGCGAGCGCCAGAAGCTGTTGCAGGTGGTGCAGAAACAGAAAGCCGAAATGGAAAAACTCTTTGCCATGGTGCAGGAGAAGGAACAACTGGTGCAGCAGGCTGCGGCCCAGGCCAAGGCCCTGCAACAGAAATTCGCCGAAAGCCTGCGGGCCAAAGACGACGAAATCCGCCGACTGAAAGGGATGTAGGCATGAAGTTTGAACTGGTGCATTATTTTGATGGCCCCCGCGACAGGGTGGCCCACTGGCTGATGGAAGCCGAAGAACCGTTGCTGGACCCGGCGGAACTGCCCAACGTCACCCAGATGGAAGAAATCTTTCGCAACGTCACCGGCCCCATTCGCAAAATCAAGTGGAAGTTCTGCGCCCACAGCGATATCCCACGGGCGCTGCAAAACCTCATCAAACCCGAAATGCTCACCTGGATTCACCACGGCGAATACAACAGCCAGATCAAAGAAGACAGTTTCATGATCGAGCCGTTTTATCTGAAGAATATTTTTTCGTGTAAAGGCGGCGCGAAGTTTTTTGACGAGGGCCAGAAAACCCGCCGGGTGATTTTTGGCGAGGTCAAACTGAAGGTGCCCATCATCGGTGTGATTTTTGAAGAAATCGTGGTGAAGAAGCTGAAGGAAAACATGACCGAGGAATACAAGGTCACCAGCAAAAAAGTGGCCGAGAAAATCGCGGCGGAGAAATAAAAAAGCCATGCCCACCCCCTCTCCCCTTTAATGGGGAGAGGGTTGGGGTGAGGGGTTTAATCAAAAACAAAAAACCAAACAGATGTTTTTGCTTTTTGTCTGAATCCCTCACCCGGATGGCTTGGCCCCAAAAGGCCAAGCCATCCGACCTCTCCCCATAAAGGGGAGAGGTGAAGGACCGCCACGCTCCTTGGCGCTACCATTTTCGAAAATACACAAAAAAGCCAGCCTTGCGGCTGGCTTTGACGTTCAACTGAAAGAGGGCAGGGGGTTAAACCCCGGCGGCCTCGGCGTAAATGTCCTGCTGCGGATGCACCTTGCCGCCGCCAGCTTCCCGTGTGGCGAGGAACCGGTTCAGCGCGTCCAGATAGGCCCGCACGGCGGCGTCCACAATGTCGGTGCTGCTGCTTTTGCCGCTGAGGACGTTTTCCTCGAACTGCACCTTCACGTAGCCGTCGCCCATGGCGTCGCGCCCCTCGGTAACGGCCTGGATGCGAAACTCCACCAGTTTGCCAGTGTGTTCGGTGAGTTCGCGGATGACTGACAGGGCGGCGTCCACCGGCCCGTCGCCAAAAGCGGAGCCTTCCTTCACGCCGTCCGGGGTTTTCAGCTTCACATAGGCGGTGGGGGTCATTTTGCCGCCGCCGCACATCACCTGCAGGTCCAGCAGTTCAAACTGGGCTTCCACCTCGGCGGCGGCCCCGCGCACCAGCCGGTGCAGGTCGTCGTCATAAACGCTCTTTTTGCGGTCGCAGAGTTCCATGAACCGTTTGTAGATTTCGTTGAGCGAATCTGGGCTGAAGGCGTAACCCAGGCGCTCCAGGTTCTGTTTCAGACCGGCGCGGCCGCTGTGTTTGCCCATCACCAGACTGGTGCCCCCCATGCGGCCCACCGATTCGGGCGTCATGATTTCGTAGGTCAGCGCGTTGGCGATCACGCCGTGCTGATGCACGCCGCTTTCGTGGGCGAAGGCGTTTTCGCCCACCACCGCCTTGTTGCGCTGCACCAACATGCCGGTGAGGCGGCTCAGCTTGCGGCTGGCGGGATACAACTGCTCGGTGACAATGGTGCTGCGCACGGGGAACACGTTTTTACGGGTGTTCAGGGCCATGACGATTTCTTCGAGGCTGGCGTTGCCCGCCCGCTCGCCAATGCCATTCACGGTGCATTCCACCTGCCGTGCCCCCGCCTGCACCGCCGCCAGACTGTTGGCCACCGCCAGACCCAGGTCGTCGTGGCAATGGGCCGACCACGTCACCCTGTCCGCGCCGGACACGTTTTCGATCAGGTAGGTGAACAGTTTGTGAATTTCCACGGGTGTGATGTAACCCACGGTGTCGGGTACGTTGATGGTGGTGGCCCCCGCCTGGATGACGGCGGTGAAGATTTCCTTCAGGAATTCCGGGTCGCTGCGGGTGGCGTCTTCGGCGCTGAACTCCAGGTCGGGCGTCTGCCCCTTGGGCCATTTCGCTGCGGCGTATTTCACCATTTCCACGGCCTGCGCCAGCACTTCATCGGGTTTCTTTTTCAGCTTGTATTCCATGTGCACCGGGCTGGTGGCGATGAACACGTGAATGCGCCTGCTGCTGGCGGGCTGCACGGCCTCCCAGGCAGCGTCGATGTCCAGCGTGTGGCAGCGAGCCAGGGCCGCGATGGTGACCAGGGGGCTGTCCTTGAACAGTCCCGCAATGGTTTTCACGCTCTCTAGTTCACCGGGGCTGGCCACGGGGAACCCCGCCTCGATGACATTGACGTGCAGGTCTTTGAGTTGGAGGGCCATCTCCACCTTTTCGTCGAGATTCATGCTGGCTCCTGGGGATTGTTCCCCGTCGCGCAGTGTGGTGTCGAATATCTTCACCACGTCGTTTGCCTTTTGAGTGGTCATTGGGTGACCCTCCTTTCTTAAGGTTTAAGTTTCAATGGTAGAACTTTTTTGTGGTTTTACCAATTCAATGCCCCATCACGAAAATGACCTTTTGGAAAAAATATTAATAAACTCCTGTTTTATCGGGAGTAGCGGCGGTGTCCATTGCTGTTAGGTTTACCTGAGTAGCGGCGACGCCCCCGTCGCCGTGAAGGGCAAAAACCCTTGATTTTGTTTTGGTTGTGGCGCGACGGGGGCG
>CAYJOG010000046.1:0-11493 GCA_964371695.1 uncultured bacterium | reverse complement strand
CGGTTGACACTCCCGGCGGGACGCCGGGGCTACCTCAAAAAACCCCTGATAATCCAGGACTTTTCCCACAAACCTGACAGCAATGGGTGCGGCGGGGACACCGCACCCATACACCAGCAGTGAGGACATCACTGCTACGCATCTCAAATCGGATGAACCACCAGGTCGCGGCCTCTTCAGCAGGAGGGCAGTTCATCGGCATAAGTGCAGGTGGGCATGGAAACGCAGCAGATGGCGTCCTGAGAGGCGCGGATCTGGGCCTCTTCAATCACCACATCCAGTTGCCACGTGGTTTGAGTTCCCACATAGGAGGAAAACACCTGCAGGGTTTTCTGAAGGTTTGCGCCGTCGGAATTGATACGCCCCCCCAACGCCGTCGCCAACTGGTTGAAATCCGCAGCAGCGGGCACATAGGTGTTCATGTCCTGTTCATAAATCTCCTGGGCGGTCTGGATGCTCTTGAGCGTGGCTACGCCCGCATTGGCCCTGGCGTGCTTGCGCTGGCCCTGAAAATAGGGGATGGCGATGGCCCCCAGTGTGGCAATGATGAAAATCACCAACAAAAGTTCAACCAGAGTGAACCCGCGCAAGCCCTTTGTGCCGCTTTTCTTCCGTTTCAAGAGGGGTTTGTTCATGTGAGGTTTAACTATACCCGTTTGAAGAATTTTCTATCAGATGGCGTTGAGCAGGCTGAACATGGGCAAAAACATGGCCACCACGATAAACCCCACCACCACACCCATGAACACCATCAACAACGGCTCGATCATGGCGGTGAGGGATTCCAGGGTGCGCTCCACTTCCATGTCATAAAAATCACTCACCTTCTCCAGCATGGCGTCCAGGTTACCGGTTTCTTCACCCACGGCGATCATGTGGGTGACCATGGGGGGAAAAATGGGCATGGCGGCGATGGGGTCGGCCATGTTGGAGCCTTCGCGGATCTGCTCGCGCACGTTCATCAGCCCCCCTTCCATCACGGCGTTGCCGCTGGCCTTGGCCACCACTTCCAGCGACTGCATGATGGGCACACCGCTGGAAAGCAGCGTGCTCATGGTGCGGGCAAACCGGCTGACGGCGATTTTGGTGTTCAGCATGCCAAACACCGGCAGCTTGAGCATCAGGGAATCCCAACGATACCGCCCGCTCTCGGTTTTTCGCCACGCCTTGAGGCCAAACGCCATGCCAAAGAGAGTTGCCAACCACATATACCAGTAACTGGTGAGACTTTTGCTCACGTTCACCAGAAATGCCGTGGGAGCGGGCAGCTCCACGCCCATTTCGGTGAACATGGCGATGAACGTGGGCAGGATGAACACCAACAGAAAAATGACGATGACGTTGGCAAAAATAAAGATGATGGTGGGATAGGTCATGGCGGACTTCACCTTGGCCTTCAGTTCCTGGTCTTTTTCAATGAAGATCGCCAAGCGCGCCATCACTTCGTCCAGCACACCACCCACCTCGCCGGCGCTCACCAGGTTGATGAACAGGGCGTTGAAGGTGTCGGGGTATTTACCAAAGGCGTCGGTGAGTGTGCTGCCCTGCTCCACGTCTTCCTTGATCATGCTCAGAATGTCCGCCAGCTTTTTGTCTTCGGTCTGAATCGTCAGCACATCCAGGGCGCGCACCAAGCTGAGGCCGCTGTTGATCATGGTGGCGAACTGGCGCGTAAAAATCGCCAGAGACTTGAGCTTCACCTTCTTCATGGCCTCGAAGAAGCTCTGTTTTTTGCCCCCCGCCGCCGACTGATTGATGGAAATGACCAGCAGGTCTTTTTCTCTTAGGGCCTCTCGTGCGGCAGCGTCGCTGTCGGCCTCGATGGTGCCGGTGACGGACGCGCCCTTGCCATCGCGGCACTTGTAGCTGTAAGTGGGCACGGCCCCATGATAACCGGCCCCAGCCTCAAGATTCAAACCGCAAGACTCAATCCGCATGGGTCGGGCTGCACAAAAAAACCACCCGCCGGAGCGGGTGGCATGAAAATCAGGCATTGGGGCCGGAATCAGATCCAGCAGGTGCCGTTGGTGTTGTTGACCACCTCGGTGAAGAAAATGTTGCAGGTGCTGGAGAACTTGCCTTTTGGCACGGCATTGACGTTGAACGTGCTGTTGTTGGTGCCACCCAGCGTGATGAAGGGCGCTGCCACGCAGTTAGACGTAACCTTGGCTTGGTCAATATATGTGCGGCCGGCGTAGCTGTTGAGGTTGGCCAGACTGCCGTAGGCGTCGTTGTCGGACATGAACATTTCCTCGGCCGTGCGGATGCTGCCCATGCCGGTGTTGCAGGCGCTGAACTGGGCACGGGCGCGGATGTTCAGGAAGTTCGGAATGGCGATGGCGGCCAGAATGCCGATGATGGCGATAACAATCATAAGTTCGATAAGCGTAAAGCCGCCGGTGCCTTTCAATTTCTTGAGATTTTTCATGGTTTTCACCTCCTTTCTGTCCGATTTAATGTCAATTTTCATGTGAAAAACGCCTGTTTTCGCGCCTTGCTGCGCACAAACACAGAAACAGTATAAAGAAAGGGGAAATTAGCCTTAGGTATAAGTCTAGCGCCCTTGTCCCTTCGGTTGCAAGCGCTTTTCCCTCAAAAAGGCCCTGGTGGTTTATTCGGCTCAAAATGCGTAGCAGCGATGAGGACATCGCTGCTGTATTGGCGCAGTGGGGACACCACACCTACTCCTCCATTTTTACCAAATACACCGCTGGCCCACACCCCTTGGCGCCTGTTTTAAAAGTCCATCCTGGACTTTTAAAACCACCCGCTGGCGGGGGCAAAGCCCCCTTGCGGGGCGAAAACCTCCGCTTTTACAAAGCTTCGGCTTTCGGGTGCGGTCATCCATGACCGCAAAAGCCTGCTTAAAATTAGACCATGTTTCACATGCCCTAATTTTAAAACAGGCCCTTAGGCTCAGTTCAAGGCAGAAAAATCCCTTTTGGTGAGGGCGTCCGCTCCCCCACAACTGATGACGTTCCAGTTGGCCCGATGGTTGGTGATGTTGAACTGGAAAGTACACCCTTCCGAACCGTATTTGCCCATGGGCACGGCGTTGGCCAGCCAGTTGCCGTTGTCTGCCGAAAGGATGGAAACGGTGTTGCAGCCATTGCGGTTGATGGGCGCCGTGAGTTTGTTGGTCAGCAGATAAAAGCTGTTGTTGCCCGCCATTCCCAGATTGGGCAACTGATAGTTGTTCAACTTGGACAGGGTGGTGGCGTAGCTGCCCACGTCCTTGTAAAACATCTCCTGGGCCAGCACCACAGTTTTGACTGCCACATAACAGCCCTTCGCCCTTTCCCTGTCCCTCAGACGCGTGTAGTTGGGAATGGTGATGCCCGCCAGAATCCCGATCACGGCGATGACAATCATCAACTCAATCAGCGACACACCGGCCAAGGCCAGACTGCCTCGCCGCCCACCCTTTTTGGCTCGCATGGAGAAATCGTACCACAAAACCTCTCGAAGCCTGTTTTAAAAGTCCGTCGTGGACTTTTAAAACCAATGAACATTCGAAACAGCAGAATGTTCATTGGTTTAATTGGCCTTGCCATTCGTCGTGAATGGCTGCGGCCCGGCGCTGCGCAGGCAAAGCCCGCTTGCGCCGCAAACACCTGCGGCGCTTGCTGCGCCTCGGTGTTCGGGCCGAATTCATCCATGAATTCATACCAATTCTCTTCACCCCGGCTGACTTCGCCCTCCCCTTTTTTCAACCGGGCAATAAAGGCGGATTAATGCTGTTTCGGTTGAGAATTGACATAAAACCCAACGCCAGCGGGGGCAAAGCCCCCTCGGCGTGGCG
This sequence comes from uncultured bacterium, assembly GCA_964371695.1. Lineage (GTDB taxonomy): Bacteria > CAYJOG01 > CAYJOG01 > CAYJOG01 > CAYJOG01 > CAYJOG01. The sequence goes on along the minus strand of CAYJOG010000046.1, from coordinate 7,691 downwards.
AAAACCTCAGTGTTTTCAACACTTCGGTTTTCGGATGCGGTCATCCCTGACCGCAAGCACCTGTTTGAAAACAAATCTTCATTCGTTTTCAAACAGGTTATCCGCCCATCAGCAGCCGAAGCACCCCTTCCAGGCCCCCCTTGAGCGCCAGCATGCCCCATTTGAGCACACTGCCCAGATAACCCAACGACAGACCCAGCACCACCAGGCCCAGGGCAATCTGCACCGGCACCGTCACCATGAACACGTTCATTTGGGGCATGAGGCGGGCGATCACCCCCAGGGCCACCTGGGCCACCAGCAGGGTGGCGATCACCGGCATGCCCAACCGGAAGGCAAAAATGAACGACGCCTGCAGCAGGTGCAGAAACTGACCCGCCAGCCCTTTGGCATAAATCGCCTTACCCACTGGCACCAGGTCAAAACTCCGCCCCAGCCCCTCCAGAAACAGGTGGTGCCCCCCCACGCCGATAAACAGCATGAACGCCAGCAAAAACTGGAACTGCCCCATGAGGGGAATCTGCATGTTGCTCTGCGGGTCAAACACGTTCACCACGCCAAAACCCATCTGAAGACCAAATACCTGGCCCGCCAGTTGGATGCCCGCAAACAGAATCACCGCCACAAATCCCAGCAGCAGTCCCACACCGATTTCCTTGATGGCCAGCACCACAAAACCCGGCAGGGTGGTGGGCAACGCCGGGTGCGCCGCCAGCGCCAGGGGGTAAAAAATCACCGCCAGCGCCAGCCCCACGCCAATTTTGGCCACGTTGGGGAACTGCTGCGACCCCAGCACCGGCGTGATCACAAACAGCGACAGACACCGCACCAGAATGAGCATGAACAGACTCACCTGATACAGGGTCCAGGTGCTCCAGTCGGTGGGCAGGGCGGCATCGGTCATGAAATTTTTGTTTTCAGCGGCTCCTTTTTATCCCAATCACAACCAACAGGGTGTTTGTCAACACCCTGCTAACCCAACCCAAAGAAACAACTCTTGGCTGGGGCGGTAGGACTCGAACCTACGAATGGCGGGACCAAAACCCGCTGCCTTACCGCTTGGCTACGCCCCAAAATGTAGTGAAACATGGTAACAGGCTGCGGGGCGGCTTCAATGGGGGGCGCCGAGGGCCACAAACACCCTGTTATTCAACAGCCTCCCCTGGCAGGGCCGCCAATGTGCCGCCGTCTGCATCCAGCAGATGAAACACCGGGCTGCCGTTTTCCAGCAGACTCAGGAGCGTGCGGGTGTTGCCTTGTTCGTCAGACATGGCGAGCGCCGGTGAGCCGTCAGAACCAATCTTGAAACTCAGCAGCCGCTTGCCTTTTTGATTCAGCAGATACACACCGATCAGACCGCTGCGGGCCATGTCCAGCGCCAGACGCTCCTTGCCCGCGTCATCAAAAAAGAACAACCCCGGCGTGCCGTCCATCTCCAGCCCCAGACGCAGGCGCAACACACCCTTTTCGTCGGTCATGGTCATCTGCGGTTCTTCGTTTGCCCCAAAGGCCAGTTCCACACGCACGTCGCCGTTGTGATCCACCAGTTGCAGACGGCGCGCCCTGACCGCCCCGTTTGGCCCGTGGTCCTGGCCTTCTCCCACACCCAGCAGTTTTTCCAGGTGTTCAATCCGTTTGAGCAGGGCCTCTTGGTTTTCATCGGGGGACATGCCTCAATTTTAAGGCATCCGCCCGCCCACACATGACAATCCACCACTGGATGCCTCGAAACCGTTAAAACTTATCTCAAAAATCCCTCCGTGGATTTTTTCGACCGCCGTGGCCTGGGTAAAACCCCGGCCACGCGCACGAACACCTGCGGCGCTTATAACGCCTCGGTGTTCGAGTTGAATTCATCCATGAATTCATACCAATTCCAACCCACCTTGTCTTTACCTCAACCTTTTGCACATTGTCCACCGGGCAGCCTTACACCTGTTTTCATTGTGAATTGGTATAAAATCACCGCTTATGCCGGTTCTGGCGCGATGGTTCAGACCTTTTGGGTTCCTTCTGGGTCTATTGGGGATTTTCCTTTCCATCCACGTCCGCGCCGCCACCCTCACCCGCTACACGGTGGAAAGTTTCGCCATGGTGGAAGAAGAAGTCGCGCAGGACCTCGCCCGCTCGGTGAAGGCCCTGGGTTATTCCCCCCGGGTGGTCAAACTCACCGGCGAGGGCGCCACCACCTTTGTGGTCTCGGCGGGCACCTTCAACAGTCAGGCCCAGGCGTTGCAGGCCCAGGGGCTGCTCAACCGCCAGCGATTCATGTTCGTCATCACCAGCGTGGAGGTGGAAGTCCCCCCCCTGCGCCTTTTGAGCGTGACGATGGAAGACGAAGACCTCGCCAGTGGCGCGGGGCCGGGCGACCGCGTGGTGTTCACCTTCAACATGCCCGTGCGCCTGAGCCAGGGCGTGCCCCAGCGCGGCTCGCTCGAGGAACTGCTGGCGGCCATGGGCCAGTTCACGGCCTTTCCCATCTCGGCCACCAGCGCCGCCCTTTATGAACGCGGCGAGCGGGTGGTGCTGGTGCTGGGGGGCGTGGTGCGCCAGAACGACACACCCGCCGGTGCGTTTCTGCCTCTGCCCACGTTTGCCGTGGGCAAAGACGGCCAGGGCGTGGACAACACCACACCTGTTCCCCTGGGCGGCTCTTTTGACAACCTGCGCCCGCCCCAGTTGCTCTCGGTAGTGCTCACCGACGCCGATGGCCAGACCGGCCCCGGCCCCGGCGACAGCCTGCGTTTTGTTTTCAACAAACCCGTCACGGTGAAAAAAGACGACGGCCCCACACCAGAAACCGGCTCACTGGCCGAACTGCTGGGCCTGCTGGGGGCCTTCTCCCAGCCCGGCAACCTGAGCGCCCCCAAGGCCACGCTGCGCCAGATGGGCCGTGAACTGGTGGTGGTGCTGGACAGCCCGGCCACCGGCAACCAGCCGCCGGGGGGCCTGTTCACCCCCCGCGCCACGGTGCTGGACCTCACCGACGGCACACGCCCCGTGCAGGAAAAACCCGCCCCCGTCACCGGCACCTTCAACGACGCCATGGCCCCCCGCCTGCTGCGACTGAGCCAGCGCGACACCGCGGGCCAGCCGGGGCCCCAACCCAAAGACACCCTCACCCTGCATTACAGCGAGCCGCTGGACAGCACCTTTGTCAGCCGCAAAAAACTGCGGGGCCCCCTGCGCGCCCTGCTGGGCCAGTTCATCACCCTGCCCCCCGGTCAGCCCCTGGAGGCCACCGAAAGCAGTCTGTCGCCCCAGGGTTTGAATCTGGTGTTCACGTTGGGGGGCAAGGTGAGCGGCGGCGCGCTCAAGGGCCGCGTCAGCCCCCTGCCCGGCAGCGTGCTGGACGCAAGCGGCAACAAACTCAAGGACACCTCTCCCGCGCCGGTGGAAGGCCACTTCAACGATCAGGTGGCCCCCCGCCTGTTGTCGGTGAGTTTGCGGGACACCGGTCACAACCCCGGCCCCGGCCCCGGTGATGAAATCGGGTTTGTTTTTTCGGAGCCGGTGAAGGCCCCCGGCGTGGCCAAACAAGGCCCCTGCCTCACCCTGCTGGGGGCAGTGGCGAATTTTGCATCGGGCAATCTCACCGGCGGCGACTGCACCCTGCTGTGGACCGGTCCCACCGTAACCCTGCGCCTGGGCAAGGGGGCGGTCACCCAGGGAGGGGCCATGCCCCAGGGGCCGGTGAAAGCGGGCTGGGGACTCAAGGACGCCTCCGGCAATGTCCCCACGGCAGACGACACCGTGAAAATCACCGGCACCTTCAACGACACCACGCCCCCGCGTCTCGAAGAAGTCACCCTCAAGGACACCGACCAGCAGGCGGGTTTTGGCAAAGGGGATGAGATACGCTTTCGTTTTTCCGAATCTGTCAAAAACGAAACCAACCGCGACAAACTGACGGGGGCGGCCACTCTCTCGCAGGCTCTGGCGGTGTTGGGGCGTTTTGCCCAGCAGTCCCAGACCGAATCCGCCCCCATTTCGGCGCGGGTATCGGGGCGCGTGGTGGTGCTCACCCACGCCGGGGGGCCAACCATTCCTGCCATGACGGGGCCATTCACGCCGCTGGCAGGAGAAATCACCGATGTTTCCGGCAACACCCTCGCCGCCAGAAATCCGGTGAAGGTGCTGGGCAGCGTGAACGACCAGACCCCCCCGCGCCTGCTGCGGGTGGAGCTGCGCAACCACGACAGCCAGAAGGGCCTGGGTGTATCCGACGCCCTGGCGCTGGTGTTCAACGAGGCCATTTCCCTTTCGCCCCTGCCCCCCCGCCTGCCGGTGATGAACCTGCTGCGGGGCCTGGGGGTCTTGGAAGGGGGCGCGGAAATCCGCGTGTCCCAGAGCGACCTCACCGTGAGCGGCTCTGAAATCCTCATCACCTTTCTCACCCCCGGCACGCTTTATCACCCCAAGGCCGCCTTTGACGCCAGCAAGCCGCCCCGGCGCTTCACACCGGCCCTGGGCATTGTGCGGGACAAAGCGGGCAACCCCCTTTATGCCCGCGACACCGTGCCCGTGATGGGGCACTTTGGCGACACCACCGCCCCCCAGTTGCTCAAGGTGGTGCTGAAGGGCGTGGACGGCCAGCGGGGCGTGGGCGCGGGCGACCGGCTGGTGTTTGTGTTCAGCGAGCCGGTGAAGGCCCCCGGCCTCACCCCCGGCGGCCTTGGCCCCTGCGGCGCGGTGCAGCGGGCGGTGGCGCTGTTCGAGCAGGGCAACCTCACCGGCGGCGACTGCCAGTGGTCGGTGCAGGGCGCACAAATCGTCATCACGCTGGCACAGGGGGCGGTGAGCGAAAACGCCCAGGCCCCGGCGGGCAAAATCAGCGCGGCCCCTTCGCTCACCGACATGGCGGGCAACCACGCCTCTGCCGCCAAAGCGGTGCTGGAAGGCTCGCTGGACGACGTCACCGCGCCGCGTCTGGTTTCGGTGCGACTCAAGGACAACGACGCCGCCCAGGGTTTCGGCACCGGCGACTTCATCCAGTTTGTGTTCTCCGAGGCCGTGGACAACGACGCCAACCGGGAAAAACTCAAAGAAGAAATGACGCTGAAAAACGCCCTGGAAGTGCTGGGGCAGTTCGAGACCGAAACCGGAACCGACCGCTTCACCGTGTCAGTGGGCTGGCTGAGCAAAAGCCTCACCCTCAAACAGATTGGCGGCGAACCGGCCATGGCTTTTGGCGGGGGATTTCTGCCCAAAGCGGGGGCCTTCACCGACGAAGCGGGCAACCTGCTCAAAGATGTTTCGCCCGTCACCCCCGAAGGCACCGTGAACGACAGCGTGGCCCCGCGCCTGCTGCGGGTGTTGATGAAAGACGGCGATGGCGCGGCGGGCATCGGCCCCGGTGACCACCTGACGTTTGTTTTTTCAGAGCCGGTGAAACTGGCCGCCGTGCCCCCCAAAGGCACCTCCGCCGAGTCGGTGCTGCGGGCGCTGGGTCAGTTTGCCGAAGGCGCGGTGCTGAGCGCGCCCTCCTCGGAACTCACACTGAGCAGCAGCCAGGTGCAACTCACGCTGCTGGCGGCGGGGCGCTTCACCGCGCCCAAAGCCAGCTTCAGCGCCATGGAGCCGCCCCGGCGTTTCACCCCCCTGCCGGGACTGGTGCGCGACGCCGTGGGCAACACCCTTGTCCTCACCGCCTCGGTGCTGGTAGAGGGCAACTTGGCCGACAGCAGCGCCCCCATGCTGGAGATGGTATATCTGCGGGACGGCGACCGGCAAAAAGGCATCGGCCCCGGCGACCGCATGGTGCTGCGGTTCAACGAGCCGGTGCGCCTGCTGGTGCCCGAAACCCGCCTGAACTGGCCCCAGTTCACCCGCTACATCGGCAAGTTCGACGCTGGGGGCCCCATGGAGGGCGCGGTGACGCTCGCGATGCGGGGCAATGATCTGGTGGTGACCTTTGCCGACATGCCCGCCATGGCCGAGCCGCCCAAGGGCCAGTTCACCCCCGTGCGCACCAGTTTTGCCGACGCAGCCCGCAACCTGCTGGCCACCGAGGGCGGCGCGCCGGTGGAAGGCTCTTTTGACGACCAGTCCGCCCCCCGACTCAAGTCCGTCACGCTGCTGGACGGCAACCAGCGGCCTGATCTGGGCCAGGGCGACGCCCTGTTGCTGGAATACTCCGAACCCCTCACCGGCGCCAAGAGCAAGGCCATCGCCCGCACCGCGCCCCTGGGTGAGATTCTGGCGCTGCTGGGTGAGTTTCCCGGCCTTTCGCCCGCCGCGCTGGCCGCCAGGGCACAGGCCCTGGTGCAGCGCAACGAGGTGTATGTGCTGCTCAAGGAAGACACCAAAGAAATCGTGGACACCCCCCAACATTTCATTCCCAAAACCGGCAGCGTGGACGACGACGCGGGCAACACCCTGACCGACCCCGTGCCCGCCCCCGTGCGCGGCAGTTTCAAAGACGCCGTGCCCCCCAAACTCAAACGGGTGGTGCTGCAAGACAAAGACGGCCAGTTCGGCCCCGGCAAGGGCGACCTGGTGTTTTTTGATTTCACCGAAGAAGTCACCTGGCTGGCAGACGTGCCCGCCGAAGGCACCGTGAAGGAAGTGCTGGCGAAGGTGGGATATTTCTCAAGCCCCGGCGGCTTTGAGCAGGCCCGCGTGAAGGCCGAAAAAAACGCCCTGGGTCTGAAACTGGAAGTGACCGAAAGCGCCCCCGGCAGCGCCGCGCCAAGGGGAAAGTTCACCCTGCGGGGCGAAGTGGTGAAAGACACGGGCGGCAACCTGAACGCAGAAGGCGCCGACGCGCTGGTGCAGGGCGACTATGCCCGCGACGTGCCCCCCGTGCTGGTGGCGCTGCGCTACATGGATCTCGACCAGAACGGCCTCATCACCAAAAACGACCGCATTCTTTTTGAATACAGCAAACCCATGGACGCCACCAATCTGGTGAAGGTGGGGGAACTCACCCGCCTGCTGGCCCAACTGGGCGAGACCCGCCTCACGCGGGGCTTCAACGCCGGGGAATGCTGGCTGAGCGTGCAGGGCAAGGTCATCAGCATTCTGGTGGGGGGCAGGCTCTATGGCGAAAGCAGCCTGTTCAGCACCTTCGAGAGCAAGTCCGAACTTTTGCGCGACACCGACCGCAACGCCCTGGTGGCCACGCGCCCACAGGATGTGCTGGTGCAGAGCACCCAGCGCAGCGCCCCCGTGAAGGCCATGGACACCACGCCCCGCGTGGTGGCCCTGGTGGCCACCTTCGAGACACAGGCCATGGCGGCCCAGGTGCAGGATCAGTTGCTGGCCAAGGAGATTCCCTCGCTCATCCGCAGCCGCATGGAAAAAGGCCGCACGCTCTATCTCGTCATCGCGCCGCTGCCCGAAGACCTGCTCAAGCGCAACGACATCCTCGACAAAATCGGCGCCATGGGCCACCAGCCCACGCTGGTGCTGGTGAGCAACCGCTACGTCACGCCGTGAAAAGAGGAAGTTGGAGGATGGAAATGGAAAAAGCCCTGCGCCCTCCGGCGTCATTCCCGCGAAAGCGGGAATCCAGTTGAAACAAAAAACCATTGCCTTCTTCTTTTTCCGCTGCGGTTAACCCGGCGGGAGTAGCGGCGGTGTCCCCACCGCCGAAGCACCTTTGAGTAGCGGCGACGCCCCAAAAGGGCGAGAAATCAGGGGTTTTTTGAGGTAGCCCCGGCGTCCCGCCGGGAGCATCAACCGCGCCA
>CAYJOG010000045.1:0-11558 GCA_964371695.1 uncultured bacterium | reverse complement strand
CGCTTTTTCAAAGCTTCGGCTTTCGGATGCGGTCATCCATGACCGCAAGAGCCTGTCCAAAGTGGGCCATGTTTCACATAACCCACTTTTCAAACAGGCTCTCAGGGAGAGGGCATTTTCAGGGTGTTTTCCTTTTCCACATTCAGGATGAGCTTGTTAAAAAAAACGGCCCCGTTGCCGGAGCCGTTGGCCGTTTTTTAAATCGGACTGCTGGTTTTACATGCCCACGTACACGGGGCCTTCGCCGCCCTGGGGCGTGACCCAGTTGATGTTTTCGTAAGGGTCTTTGATGTCGCAGGTTTTGCAATGCACGCAGTTGGAAAAGTTTACCCGCAGCTCTTTGCGGTTGTTCTCGGCGTTGTCCACCATTTCATAAACGGCGGCGGGGCAGAACTTTTCGCAGGGGTTGCCATATTCTTCGGTACAGCGGGTGGCGCACAGGTCAAAGTCGGCCACCTGCAGGTGGCAGGGCTGGTGCTCGTCGTGTTTGGTGCCGCTGTTGAAGACGTTGGTGAGTTTGTCGAACGTCACCACGCCATCGGGTTTGAAGGTGCGCGGCGTGGCGTGGCGCGAGCCGTAGTAGTCCTCGATTTTCTTGATCACGTCAAAATCGGCGTGGCCCGGAATGCGGCTGGCTGGGAACTTGCCCTTGAGGGCCGTCTGCAAACCCGCGTTGATGGTGCCAAACCAGAAACCCCGCTTGAAACCATGGTGAAAATGGCGGGATTCCTTCATGTCCTTTTTGACGTAGGTTTTTTCGAGACGGTCTGCGTAACTGGCCAGGCCCGCTTCGCTGGTGTCGTCTTTCAGCAGGGCGTCGAAGATGCTTTCTGCCGCCACCATGCCGCTCTTGATGGCGTTGTGTACGCCCTTGAGTTTCATGTTGTTCACCAGCCCCGCGCTGTCGCCAATGATGAGGCCGCCGCTGAGCACCGGTTTGGTCACGCTGTCATAACCGCCTTCGGGAATCGTCTTGGCTCCGTAATAAAGCATTTTTCCGCCTTCGAGCAGGTTGCGCACAAAGGGGTGGTTCTTGAACAGGTTGAAGTTCAGGTGCGGGTCTTCGTAGGGGTCTTTATAGTCCAGGCCGGTGATGAAGCCCAGGCAGATTTTGTTGTCGCGGTAGCTGTAAATGAAGCTGCCGCCAAAGGTGTCGGTTTTCAGCGGATAGGCCATGGTGTGAATCACGCGGCCCTCCACCCATTTTTCGGGCTTGATCTCCCACACTTCCTTCACGCCGGTGCCGTAAATCTGTGGGTTCACGCCCCGGTCCAGGTGAAACTTGCGGGTGAGCTCCTTGGTGAGGCTGCCCCGGGTGCCCTCGGCGAACACCGTCACCTTGGCGGTGATGTCCATGCCTGGCTCGAAATTGGCGCGGGGCTTGCCGTGGTGGTCCAGGCCCTTGTCGCCGGTGCGGATGCCAGTGATGCGTTCGCCGTCAAACAGCACTTCGCGGCCCGCAAAACCGGTGAACACGTTCACGCCTTCTTCTTCGGCCACCCCCGCCATCCACTTGGCCATGCGGCCGAGCGAGATGATGTAGTTGCCGTGGTTGTTCATGGGGGGCGGCGTGACGGGAAACTTGAACGCCGTTTTTTCGGTGAAGTAATACACCTCGTCGGTTTTGACTTTGCTTTCGACGGGTGCGCCTTTTTCCAGCCAGTCGGGCATCAGCTCCTGCATGGCCACGGGGTTCATGATGGCCCCGCTGAGCTGGTGATTGCCGCAGTCGCTGCCTTTTTCAATCAGGGCGATCATGAACTCGTCGCCGAACTTCTGGCCCTGCTTTTTGCCCGCCGCCACGTCCTCGTCGTGCTGTTTCACCAGCCGGTTGAGGTGTATGGCGCAGGAAAGACCTGCCGGACCGCCGCCCACGATCAGTACATCTACCGGGAGCTCCTCGCGTTCGATTTCGCTCATGTCAAACCACCTTTCATGACCCCGCCAGGAGGCCAGGGTGAATAGTCAAATTTGAATAATACGAATTCAACCACCCAAGGCAACCCCTTGGTAAGATTTGTTTGAAAGCGGATGCTGGAAGGTGAAAACAGGGGGCGGACCGGAGGTTGATAAAAGAAAAAGCCCTGACCCTCATCCGCCGTCATTCCCGCGAAAGCGGGAATCCAGTAATGCATAAGCAAAAAACCAGTTTTCAGTGGCACGGACACTCTTGTCCGTGCTCTACATAAGCCAACCGCCTTTTTCTTTTCTCTTTCGGTGGGGCTAGTAAGCACCAACGAGTAGGCGCGACGCCAATTGCTGTTAGATTTATGAAAAAATAAAAGGAATTGCAGGGGTTTTTCAACGTAGCCCCGGCGTCTCGCCGGGAGTATTGGCCGCGCCGGAGGCGCGCACCCTTTTGTGTTTTGGCTTTATTTCCTTGAAAAACTTCTATGCTGTGCCGCCTGCGGCGGTTTTTTGACTCCCGGCGAGACGCCGGGGCTACAAATAACCTAACAGCAATGGGCGCGACGCCCCCGCCGCGCCACAGCCAGAACAAGATCAGCAGTTTCTGTCCTTTGCAGCGACGGGGGCGTCGCCACTACTCCCGTCGGGTTAATCGCAGCGGACAAAGAAGAAGGTTTGGATTTTTTGTTTGATGCATGGACAGGAGTGTCCGTGCCACTGAAAGAATCAAGGAATAAGGTGTGGTGTTTTTTGACAACGGGCTTCCCGCTTCTCTGGGAATGACACCGGATGGATGCGGTTTACCCCGCCATCACCAGGGGAGTGCGCATTTTGCGCAGGGCGCTTTCCTGCAACTGGCGCACCCGCTCGCGGCTGCGGCCCAAGATGCGGCCTACTTCGCTGAGGGATTTTTCCTCTTCGTCGCGCAGGCCGTATTTGAGCATCACCACGCGCCGCTCCATGTCGGTGAGGCCCTCCAGGGCTTCTTGCAGGGCGGCCCGCTGGCTGTCGGCGGTGAGGTCATCCACCACGGTGTTTTCCACGTTGTCCGGCCCCACGATGAAACTTTCCCCTTTTTCGTCGCTGTCGGCAAAAGTCAGGTCTTCCAGGCTCATGGTCTCTTTGCGCAGTCGGGACAGATGCACCACCTTGTCGTCGGGCATGCCCAGGGATTCGCCAATTTCCGCCACCTGGGCGGTGCGGCCCTCAGCCATGGCGCGGGCTTCCACCGCCTTGATCTTGGCGATCTTCTGCTGCACATAAACGGGCTTTTTGATGAGGTCCTGGTTTTCGGCGGCGTACATGCTCACGTGGTGGCGAATCCACCAGCAGGCATAGGTGCAGAACTTGTTTTCCTTGCGCAGGTCAAAACGGTTGATGGCGGTGAGCAGGCCATAAATGCCTTCCTGCACCATATCGGGATAACTCAGGGATCGGGTGAAGTATTGCCGGGCGACCTTGTGAACCAGCCCCAGGTTGCGCTGCACCAACGCGTCCTTGGCGTGCTGGTCTCCCTGCTGGGCCATGGCCAGCAGTTGTTTTTCGTTCTGGATGTGAGGGTATTTGTCCACAGTGTGGGCCTCCTTGGGAAGGGCGGGGGTGGTTGTGCCCCCTCCTGTTCCTGAGACGCCGGTGAGAGAAAAAAGTTCCGATATTTTTTTATTTGACGGAAACGGAAATCTCTTTGGGTTTGGCTTCTTCCACTTTTTTCAGTTCCAGGCGCAGCACGCCGTTTTCGTAACTGGCGTGGATGTTGTCCTGATCCACCTGTTTGGGCAGTTTCCACGAACGGGCATATTCGCCATAGGACACCTCGCTGAAATGCACGGTGCCCTTGTCCCGCTGTTCGCTCACTTTTTTGGTGGCCTTGAGGGTGAGCACGCCGTCCTGAACCTTGACGTCAATGTCTTCTTTGGCGATGCCCGGCAGCTCGGCGCTCAGCACAAAGGCGTCGGCTTGTTCGTGGACCTCCACCTTGGGGGTGAGCTGGGCGTTTTCGTCGGTGGTGGGAAACCGGTCGCTGTGCAGGTCCCACAAAAGGTTGAAGGGGGAGTGGCTGAAGGGGAAGTGGCTTTTCATGAGTGTCATGGTGAACCTCCGAAAGTTTTATTTCAACCATCATAAAACTTAGTCAACCTGTGTCAAGTTTATTGATTTTATTTTTCAGATGCGCGGGTGAGACGGTCGTTGATGGCCCGTCCAAGCCCCACTTCTGGGGCTTTCAGAGCAAAAATGGCCTCAAAACCCCTTTTGTCCAGCGCCAAAAGTGTGCCATAAAGGTTTTGCGCAGCCTCTTCGAGACGGTTTTTTGGGCTCAACACCCGGATTTCAGCAAAACCGGAGGCCGCCCTGGGGGACAACTGGCTGGCCAGGGGACAGATCAGGGCTGCTTTTTCCCGCCGAGTGGGAGGGGGCAGGGCATCGGGTGAGGGCATCAAATATAGCGGTGTGTGGGGCGCATAATGACGCGACAACTGGCCCGGAGAGGTCGGCTGGCTGCTGCTGATGCGGCTGGCCAGCGGGCGGCCCAGCACTTCTTCCAGGGATTCTTTTGGAACTCCCCCCAGTCGAAGCACCACAAGTTCGGGTTCCAGTGAGATCACGGTGCTTTCCAGGCCCACCCGGCAGGGGCCGCCGTCCAGAATCAGGGGAATCCTGTCTCCCAGCGCCGAAGCCACATGGGCGGCGGTGGTGGGGCTGGTTTGGCCAAAGGGGTTGGCGCTGGGGGCCGCCAGGGGCAGGCCGCAGGCCCTCAGCAGGGACAAAAAACCTGGATGGGCGCTCACGCGCACGGCCAGTGTGCCCAGCCCCGCTGTTACGGCGGGGGCCACTGCGCCGGGCCGGGCGGGATGCACCATGGTGAGGGGGCCGGGCCAGAAGGCCTGCGCCAACCGGCGGGCCAGAGCAGGAGGATTCTCCCAAAGCGCCAGGGCTGCTTCGGTATCTGCCACATGCACAATCAGCGGGTCGTGGGCCGGGCGCGCTTTGACTTCAAAAATTTTGGCCACCGCCTGGGGGTTGGTGGCGTCTGCCGCCAAGCCATAAACCGTTTCGGTGGGCACGGCCACCACGTCTCCCCGGCGCAACAGGGCTGCCGCCTCCTCAATGGCGTTGGGGTCGTCCACCGGAAGCACGCGGGCCATGACGCGCATTCTGGGGCCGGGTCAGATTTTGATAAAGACCACGGATCCCAGCTTCGCAAATGACTCAAGAAGACCCGGCCACAGTGTGCAAAGGGGCTCTCGGCTGCTGCTTGAGCGTGGCCACCCAGGAGAGCAGATAAAACATGCCCGCCAGCAAATAAAGCTGGTGGATGCCCACAGCCAGGGAGGCGTACTCAAACATGCCGCCCAGCACGGTGCCCAGCAGATTGGAACTGAGCGCCGCGCCGATTTGCGTGGTGAGACGAATGGAGCCGGCAAAAATGAGGCCCGCAAAAAAGAGGGGCAACGCAAGGAAAATGCTGCTGACGATTCCCTTGGTGACGTAATCCGCTGAGCCAAGCCAGGAGGACACGGGCAATAAATAATTCAGGACAAGGCTTGAGATCAGCAGGACATAAAACACATTCCGGTTGATGTTCTGCAGCCTGTTGGCCAAAGCGTTGGCTGCAAGAATCATCAACAGAACACCTGCGATGACAAACGCGTTGACAATCCATGTCGAACCAAACAGCAAGGCCGCTTCTGCAATGCTCTTGAACTCCACCAGCAAAAAGCCAGACCCCAGAAAAAAGAAATGCCATTGTGGTTTTCTGGTTTCCGGGCTTGTTTTAAGAACGACAACAAGGCAGGCCGCCAGAATAATGCTCAGCATCACCAGATAGGTGCCGGGAATTTCCTTTGCCCGGAGATACAGATAGGGCCAGTCGTCGGTGGCGGCCTCTGCCCGGCCTGAGGCATAAAGCGGGTTTGAAAAAATGGGATGCCGAGACCACGTGCTTGCCGCCACGCCGGGTCCGGCCACAAACATGCCAAACTGGGTGGAAAGAGGTTCCTGGCCGAATACATCTTTCAGCACCTGGGCCAGCCGGTTGCCGATCCACGGTTTACCCACGGCAAAATCCAGCACCACCACGCCGTCTGGTTTGAGCAGGCGTTTGACCTGGGCCATGCTTTCTTTGGTGTAGACAAAATTGTCCAGACGCACACTGGCCATGCTGGAAAACATCGTGTGGGAATCCAGAAGGCCAAACACAATCAGGTCATATTTTCGGTGGGTGGTCTTGAAAAAGTTTCTCGCATCATTGATATAAACGTGGACTTTTTGATTTTCATAGGGGTTTTCTGGGTGAATCTCCCGGCCAATCTGGACAATCATGGGGTCGATTTCCGCCACGTCTATATGCTGGGCGTTGTTGCGCACGGCTGCGGCCGCGTTGTTGCCCGTGCCGCCGCCCACAATCAGCACCTCTTTGGCGGGTTTGATGCGGTAGGGCAGGTTGTATTTCAGGTCGTAGCGGTTCAGGTAGGCGGGCAATGGAACTTCGTGAAGGTCCAGGGTCTCCTGAAACCCCGCTCCATTGACAAAATGCTCAAACCCAATTTTGACCAGTTTCCCCTTGTCGTCTGGCATATAACTGTCGGAGGTCTGTATTTTGTAATAGGGCGACCAGCGGATATCCAGATAGCGGTTGCCGAGAAACAGGCCGATAGAGGCTGCGGCAGCCAGAGCGCTCAGGGCAAACCATGCTTTGTCCTCAAGATAAAACCAGAGCGCCAGGGCAAACCCCAGGCCAAACCAGATTTCAGGGGGCGTTGAAAACCAGGACAAAAGAGAAAACGTCACCAGGGCGAACAAGCCGCCAGCAACGTTGATGGAATAGGCTTTGAGAGGCGGCAACTGGTGCATCAGGCGGCCTGCGATTTGCGCCGGGCCAATGAATAAAAAGGCAATCCATAGAAAAAGGAAAAGAACCGATCCGTAAAACAGAAGGCTTTCCAGCATCAGGGAACCCGTGGATTCCAGCAGCCTTGCGGTGGTCCAGATGTGTTCGTCTCCGGTTCCGGGAGAGTGAACCAGCAGGAACAGTTTTTTGCTGCCCATGTTCATGACCATGGTGAACAACGCTGTCAGCACCACAAACAGGTTGTTGAACCGCCACCGGCTGGTGGTCAGGGCAAAACCAAGACCCAGACCAAAAATGCACGCCATCATGATGATGTTTTTGAAAAAGGCCATGATGCGGAATTCTGAGCCGACCCACCGCAGCATCAGGATCTCGAAATACATGAAACTGAAGCTGATGAGGAAAAGCTTGACGCTGCCGCCTTTTTCGGATTGTGCAGGATCCTGAAAAACCACACCGGATATCCAGGACAAAAACTGCGCTGGCCGCCACGCCAGGGCAGCGGCGGAAAAAAGCAGCAGCAGGCCGGCCCCTCCGCTGAAAACCCGGTAAAAACGAATCAGGGGAAGGTAACTGGGTTGAATGACCCCGTCATTGGTTAATGTCGAAAGAAAATCGGGGGTGACCAACAAGGCGCCGGTGATAAAACAGGTGGCGGCAATCAGGGCAAAAATGGCGAAAAAACGTGGTTTCATGCGATTCCTTTTTGTTGTTGGGGTTTGAAAGAAAAAAGTCGCACCGAAGTTTTATGGGTGGGGCGCGGCTCATGCGGCTTGCACCCTTTAAAAGACTGGCTCTGGTGTGGTTGAGTCATATTATCGGCTTGCGGCATGTTTTTTTGAACCGAGGAGGGGAGCCTGTCTCCATTTCCCGAATAGGGTGGTTCTGTGAACGGTGGGCATCTGCTAGCCTTGGCGGGTGCTGAAAAAGCTCATCATCATCACGGGTTTCAGCGGGGCCGGAAAAACCCACGCCGCCAAGTGTCTGGAGGACATGGGGTATTACTGCATCGACAACCTGCCGCCTTCGCTCCTGCGCAACATACTGGAGCTTTCGCAGCGCGACGGCACGGCGCTCTCGCGGGTGGCAGTGGTGATGGACATTCGCAGCGCGGAGTTCTTCGCCGACCTGAAGGCCGAAATGGACGCACTGCGCACCGATGAAGTGCCCTTTGCCGTGTTGTTTCTGGAGGCCGACGAAAACGTGTTGATCGCCCGCTTTAAAGAGGCCCGGCGTCAGCACCCCCTTTCGGGCGCGGGACGCCTCAGCGAGGGCATCGCCCTGGAGCGCGAGGCCCTGGCCCCCATTCGGGAATATGCCGATCTGGTGCTGGACACCAGCGGCCTCACTCCCCAGGTGTTCAAAAAAACGCTGGTGGAATGGCTCAGCACTGACGGGCCGGTGCAGACCCTCACGGTGTCGGTGGTCAGTTTCGGTTTCAAACACGGCCTGCCCAAAGACGCCGACCTGGTGTTTGACGTGCGCTTTTTGCCCAACCCACACTATGACCGCGAACTGCGGCAATACACGGGTCAGGATGAACGGGTGCGGGCGTTTGTGATGGAAAGCCCGGTGAGCAGCCAGTTGTTGCAGCGGATGACGGACTTTCTGACCTTTCTGCTGCCCCACTATGTGGCAGAGGGCAAGCCCCACCTCACGGTGGCCATCGGCTGCACGGGGGGGCGGCACCGCTCGGTGGTGCTGGGCGAAGACCTGGCCAAAACCCTGGCCGAGGCGGGTTATCGCGTGAACTTGCACCACCGCGACACAGGGCGAAAATAAGCGGGTTTGTCCATGGACGTTAATCAGGGAGTGTTTTCTGCCGAAACAGGGCAGGGGGTCCGGCTGTGAAAATCGCGCTTGTCCATGAATTTCTGGTGACCTGGGGCGGCTCGGATCTGGTGGCCGAGGTGTTTCACGAGATGTTCCCTGAGGCCCCCATTTTCACGGCGCTCTATGACCGGGACAGGATGCCCGCCCGGTTTCGGGATTACGACATCCGCACCAGTTTTTTGCAGAAGCTGCCAGGGGCGCTGAAAAAGCACCAGCACATGATCCCCTTGTTTCCGTTTGCTTTTGAACAGTTTGATTTGACCGAATATGACTTGGTGCTGTCCAGCCATCACAGCTCTGCCAAAAGTGTCATCACCCGGCCCGAAACCCCCCACATCTGTTTTGTCCACAGTCCCATGCGTTATGGGTGGGGATTTTTTCATGAGTATCTGAACCGGGAGAACCCGGGGCGTCTGGTGCGTGCCCTTCTTCCTTTTGTTATGAACTATTTAAGACTACACGATTATGCCGCTGCCGCACGGGTGGACCATTTTGTGGCCAATTCGCATAATGTGGCCCGGCGCATCGAGAAGTATTACCGGCGTGAGAGCACGGTGATCCACAGCCCCATTCGGGGAGAATCGTTCTGTTTGAGTGAACAGAAAGAGGATTTTTATCTGTGTATGGGGCGCTTGGTGGGTTACAAACGGGTGGATCTGGCCGTAGACGCGTTTAACCAGAGCGGACGCCCCCTGGTGGTGATCGGGGGCGGGCCCCAACTGGAGCAAATAAGAGAAAAAGCAAAACAGAATGTAAAAGTTCTGGGATACATGGACGATAGAGATGTCGTGGATTACCTCAGCCGAGCGAAGGGATTTGTGTTCCCCGGAGAAGAAGACTTTGGCCTCACTCCTCTGGAGGCCATGGCCAGCGGCGCCCCCGTGGTGGCTTTTGGCCGTGGCGGGGCGCTGGAAACAGTGCAGGATGGCCAGACGGGCGTGTTTTTTGACGAGCAGACGCCCGAGGCGCTCAACCGGGCCGTGGAACGGTTGGAGGAAGGGGCGTGGAATCCTGAGGCCATACGCCAGCACGCCATGGGGTTTGACGCCGCAGTGTTTAAAACTAAAATGTTTACTCTGATCGACCAAGTATGTGATCAGCACCGGTCAAGGATGGCCCGTTGTTAACCATGTCTGCTACTGCCCCCCCCATCGTGGCGCAAGACGCCAACATTGCCCAGATCAACCGGCAGAAGCTGGCGGTACAGGCCAAGGCCACGGGGCTGTCTCATCAAAAAATGCAGCGCGTGGTGTCCGCCGCGCGATTTGGCCTGGACATGGCCACGACCTATGGCGTGGGGGTGTTGGCCTATGTGCTGCATTTTTACTTTGGTCCCGGACAAGAAGAAGTTCGCACGCCGGAATTGCTGGCCAATTATCAACTTGTGATTCTGGGCATTACGGGCCTGCTGGTTTTTTATGCCTGGATGCAGGGGTTGTATCGCGGCGCGCTGGGCACCCGTGTGGAAGAAACCGTGCGGGTGATGCGGACCACGGGCCTGACGTTGCTCACCCTGTTCACCGTGCTGTTTTTCATCCGTGAAGCATCTTACAGCCGGGGATTCATGTTTCTCATGGCCGTGGGCATTCCATTTGGGGTGGGGGGGGCCAGGATGCTGCTCAGCACCTGGGTGAACCACCTGCACGCCAAGGGCTATGGCAACCGGCGAGTGATTTTTGTGGGCAGCGGCAACCATGCCCGGTTTGTCTATGGCCGCCTGCTGCGCCACCCCGAGGCGGGTTACACCGCAGTGGGTTATCTGCGCAGCGACGGGGCTGATGACCTGAAGGGCCTGTTGCCCCGCCTGGGCACCGTGGGAAGCCTGCGCCACGCCGTGACCGAACACGCCGCCGACGAAGTCATCGTGGCCCTGCCCGCCAGCCAGCACGCCGAATGCGCCCCCGTTATTCAGCAGGCCATGCAGCTGGGGGTGGCGGTGCGACTGTTGCCAGAGGTTTACCAGTTCATACCCGACCCGGTGAGCTTTGAGGCGATTCGGGGTGTGTATGTGCTCAGCCCCAGGGCCACGGCCCTGGCGGGGTTCAACGCCATGGCCAAGCGCGCCGTGGATATCACCCTGGCTTCGGTGCTGATGCTCACGCTGGCTCCGGTGTTCGCCGTGATCGGTTTTTTGATCTGGCTGGAAGACCGCGGGCCGGTGATTTACAGCCAGGAGCGCGTGGGCCTGAATGGCCGCCCGTTCCGCATTCACAAGTTCCGCAGCATGACCGTGAACGCCGAAGAAGCCACCGGCCCGGTGTGGGCGCGGGAAGACGACCCCCGCACCACCCGCGTGGGCAAGTGGCTGCGACACCTGAGCCTGGATGAACTGCCCCAGTTCATCAACGTGCTCAAGGGCGAGATGAGTTTCATCGGTCCCCGGCCAGAGCGCCGGGCTTTTGTAGACCAGTTTGCCGCCGTGATCAGGCGTTATGAAGAACGCCACCATGTGCGGCCGGGCATCAGCGGCTGGGCGCAGGTCAATGGCCTCAGGGGCAACACCAGCATCGAGGAACGCACCCGTTACGACCTGTTCTACAAGGATTCCTGGTCGTGGACGCTGGAGCTTCGGATTTATCTTCAGACCTTTCTGGAGCTGATTCTGAGGCGAAATGCGTATTGAAAACCGCAAGGTGGCAGGCAGCAAAAAGCAAAACTTGCTCAAAACGTGGGTTTCGACGGATAATACGTTTATCGAAATCTTAAAAATCCCTGACGCCTCGGCGGATTTTTGTAAGATGTAAGCAGGCATTCGCCTTAAAGGAGTTTTCATGTTCAAGTCCGGCAACTATCAGGAAAAACTGCGATGCAGTTTCTGCGGCAAATCGCAGGACATGGTGAAAAAGCTGGTGGCCGGCCCCGGCGTGTACATCTGCGACGAATGCATTGAGCTGTGCAACGACATCATCGAAGAAGAGCTGTATCAGACCACCGAACTGGAAGAAGGCGGCAAGGAAATCCTCAGCCC
>CAYJOG010000044.1:10793-11646 GCA_964371695.1 uncultured bacterium | reverse complement strand
AGAACTGGTTTTTGTTTTTTGTCCTTACTGGATTCCCGCTTTCGCGGGAATGACGGCAGGGAGGCGCAGTGACGGATTGGACAGTTACAAGGGGATTATGTCAAATCCGTATACAGCGGATAACGGGCCAGCAGGTCGGCCACGCCTTTGCGAACGCGGTTTGCAACCGCTTCATCGGCGGGGGCCTCCAGCACGTCGGCAATCCACTGGCCCACCTGGGCGGCGTCGCTTTCGTTCAGACCCCGTGTGGTCATGGCGGGTGTGCCAATGCGGATACCGCTGGTGATGGTGGGAGGTTTTTCGTCAAAGGGCACGGCGTTTTTGTTCACCGTGATGCCCACGTGCTCCAGGGCCGCCTCGGCGTCTTTGCCGGTGATGCCCTTGCTGCTCAGGTCCACCAGCACCAGATGGTTGTCGGTGCCGCCGCTCACGAGGTGAAAACCCCGCTCGCCCAGCACGCGGGCCATGGCGCGGGCGTTGGTTATGATCTGCCGGGCGTAATCCTTGAACGCCGGTTGCAGGGCCTCACCAAAGGCCACCGCCTTGGCGGCGATGACGTGCATCAGCGGCCCCCCCTGAATGCCGGGGAAGACCGCCTTGTCTATCTTTTTGGCGTACTCCGCCTTGCACAGCACCAAACCGCCCCGGGGGCCTCGCAGGGTTTTGTGGGTGGTGCTGGTGACCACGTGGCAGTGGGGCACGGGGTTGGGATATTCCCCCGCCGCCGAAAGGCCCGCGAAGTGCGCCATGTCGCACATCAACAGCGCCTTCGCTTCGTCGGCGATTTCGCGGAAGCGGGCGAAATCCAGCACCCTGGGATAGGCGCTGTAACCGGCGATGATGAGTTTGGGTT
>CAYJOG010000044.1:9244-10783 GCA_964371695.1 uncultured bacterium | reverse complement strand
GGTTTGTGCTCCAGGGCCAGTTTGTGCAGTTCGTCCATGTCCACGCGGCCCGTGTCCCGGCTCACGCCATAGGGCACCACGTTGAAATATTTGCCGCTGATGCTCACCTTGGCCCCGTGGGTGAGGTGGCCGCCGTGGGCCAGATTCATGCCCATGATGGTGTCACCCGGCTTGAGCAGGGCGAAATACACACTCATGTTGGCCTGGCTGCCGCTGTGGGGCTGCACGTCGGCGTGTTCGGCCCCGAACAGTTTTTTGGCCCGCTCGATGGCCAGATTCTCGGCCACGTCCACAAACTCGCAACCGCCGTAATACCGCGCGCCGGGCAGGCCCTCGGCATATTTGTTGGTGAGCACGGAGCCCTGGGCCTCCAGCACGGCGCGACTCACGAAGTTTTCGCTGGCGATCAGCTCGATGGTGCTGTTCTGGCGCACCACTTCGTTTTTGATGGCCGCGAGCAGTTCGGGGTCTGTGGCTTCGAGGTGGGGATAGACGGACATGGCGCACTCCTTTTGCTTCAGGTGGGCAGGATAGCAGGGACGGGGGAGGGAAGAAGTCGGAGGATGGAAGCAGCCCCTCTGCATTTTAAACCCCCAACAAAACCAGTTTTGTCAGGGGGCCTTATAATCTGTTCATAAAGTCCGTTGTGGACTTTATAAACCCAACGCCTTCAGGGGCAAAGCCCCTTCGGCGCCTCAAAAACCTCAGTGTTTTCAACACTTCGGTTTTTGAGGCGGGCCATTCATGGCCCGCATGGCGCAATTTTTGACCAGACTCTTATAATCCCCCCGTGGATTCCCCCACACAGACCGCACCCCCCGGCGCGGGCGAGCCGCCCCCGGCGGCTCCCACGCTGGCCCAGCGCATTGCCGAGCACCGGGTGTGGCTGGTGTTTTGCGCGGCCCTGGGGCTGCTGCTGTTTTACACCCGCGAGGTGGTGTTCGTTTTTCTGCTGGCCTATCTCATCAGCTACACCCTCAACCCGCTGGTGGTGCGCCTGCAAAAACTGCGCCTGCCCAGGGGGCTGGCGGTGCTGGTGGTGTTTCTCGTGTTTG
Source organism: uncultured bacterium (assembly GCA_964371695.1). Lineage (GTDB taxonomy): Bacteria > CAYJOG01 > CAYJOG01 > CAYJOG01 > CAYJOG01 > CAYJOG01. Next base: position 9,728 of record CAYJOG010000044.1, on the reverse strand, counting down.
GCGGCGCGGTGGCGCTGGTGGGACAACTGGCCGTGCCCCAACTCATCAGCCAGGGCGAAAACGCCGTGGAGAGCCTCAAGAAATGGGGCGACAACCTGCCCCAATATCTCGACGAGTGGGACGCCCAAATCCGCGAGCGCCCCAAAATCCGCAAGATGCTCCAGTTTGTGAACCCCGACGGCCACCTGCCCGATCAGGAAGAACTCATGGCCTATGCCAAGCCCTATCTGGGCAACTTCGCCAGCGGCCTGGCGGCTTTTGGCGGGCGGCTGGCGGGCACGCTGCCCTATCTCATTTTGCTGCCCATCCTCATCGCCTACATCCTGTCGGACTACGCCACACTGCACGCCGCCTTTTGGCGGCTGGTGCCCCGGCGGCACCACGATGAAGTCGCACACGTCAGCGGCCTGCTCGAAAAAGCCACCGTCAATTACCTCAAGGGTTACGTGAAACTCGCGCTGATCGTGTCGCTGCTGGTGACAAC
>CAYJOG010000044.1:7016-9234 GCA_964371695.1 uncultured bacterium | reverse complement strand
GTGCTGGCCATTCTGGGCGTGCCCTATGCCCTTTTGTTTGGCTTCATCGCGTTTTTCATGGAGTTTCTGCCCTACATCGGCCCGCTCATCATGGCCGTGCCCCCCATCATTGTCGCGGCCACGTCGGGGCATCCGTGGCTGGGGGTGGTCATCTTTTTTGGTTGTCTGCAAATTCTGGAGGGCCAGGTGCTGGCCCCGCGCATTGTGGGTCAGGAGAGCGGTCTGCACCCCCTGATGATTGTGTTCGCCCTGCTGGTGGGGGGTCAGGTGGCGGGCATTGTGGGCATGCTCACGGCCATTCCCCTGCTCAGTTTCGCCAAACAGCTCATGCTGCATTACATGGAGGTCCACCGTGTGCTGGTGTTTGAACCAGCCACGGAACCCCTTGCCGTCGAGGCCGAAGCGTCTACAACTGAGCCGAGTTCCTGAAGCATTTTCCCGGAGGAAACCATGACCGTTACACCGCGTCTTTTCGCTCTGCTGGCCCTGATGAGCGCCGCCCCGGCCCTTGCGGGCGCGCCCCCCAAACCCACACGGCTGCAAGTGTTCAAAAACGGTTACGCCGTGGTGCGTTACGACCTCAAGCCCCAGGCCGACACCTTTACCCTGCTCTTGCCGGGCCGCACGCGCCATGGCTCGGTGTGGTTCACCTGCCCCAAAGACCCAAGCTGCGTGATCAGCATTGACAGCAGCAAAGAGGAGTTCAGCAGGCCGCCGCTCATCGAATCGGTCAAACAACTGCTCAAACCCGGTGCGGGCAATGTGCAACTGGTGGTGGACAGCGATGGCCGCACGGTGGAAGGCGTGGTGGCGGCGGTGTATACCAGCGGCGGCGAGACAGACGCCGCGCCCCTGGTGGTGGTGCTGAAAACGGCCAACAACCGCACCGTGGCGGTAGACGCCGGCAGCATCCGCGAGGTGCGTTTCGACACCGCCCCCACGCTGCCCCAGCAAACGCCCTCACCCGATTTTGACGACCGCCTGCAACCCCTCACCGTGGCGCTCAAACCCGGCTCGGCGGCGGCGGGCGTCACCCTCACCACCGTGGAGTGGGGCTACACCTGGGCGCCGTCCTATCTGCTGGACCTCACAAGCGAAGACAAGGCGCACCTGCAAATGAAAGCCACGCTTTTTAACGAGGGCCTGCCCCTGGAAAACGCTCTGGTGGAACTGGCCGCGGGCTGGCCCAACCTGGCGTTCAGCGGTCAGCGTGATGCCCTGCACACCGCCACCAGCCTGTCGGATTATCTGCGGGACATTGAAAACACCGGGGGTTACAGCAACCGCCGCGAAAACGTCACCGCCCAGCGCATGACCAACGCCTATGCCGCCAGCGACTTTGACAACGACGACCGTTCCTATGCCACCCCCGGCGCGTCCGCCAGTTCCCGCGAAGACCTGCACCTTTATTACGGCAAGGCCGTCAACCTGAAACCCGGCGCGCGGTTTTCCGCCACGGTGTTTGCCGAAACCCTCAAAAAAGAGCACGTGTTTGAGTGGAACGTGCCCGACCTGAGCGACCGGGGCGCAGAAGACGCCGCCCCCAGGTTCCTCACCCACAAAATCAAGCTCACCAACAGCGCCGCCGCGCCACTCACCACCGGGCCGGTGGCCATTTTGCAGCAAGGGGCCATGGTGGCCCAGAGCACGCTCAACTACACCCCCGCCGGTGCGGTGAGCGAAATCGAAGTGAGCCGGGCGCTGGACTTTGCCCTGAAGGCGAACGACAACGTGAACATGGAGGCCGCCCGCGACGTGACGGTGGCGGGGCGCAGCCGCCTGCGGGTGCCGGGCAAAGGCGTGTTGTCGGTAAAAAACCTCAAGAACCGAGCCGTGAAGGTGGTGGTGAAAAAAACCGTGCAGGCCCGCGTGGAAAACGTGAGCAGCGGCGGCAAGGCCACCGAGGTGAGCAGCAGCTATGCCTATGACAACCCCACCACCACCGTGGTGTGGGAGAAAGAACTCAAACCCGGCGAACTGTGGGCGTTGGGTTATGACTTTTTCAAACTCCAGAACTGAGAAAAGGAGAGGTTGGACTTTGGTGGCTTGAAGCTGGAAGTCGGAAAAGACAAAAGCGCCAATTGTTCTCTGCCGTCATTCCCGCGAAAGCGGGAATCCAGTGGAAATAAATACATCACACCTTTTTCTGTTCTCTTTCAGTGGGGCGGGCGTCCCCGCCCGCCATTTAAATAAAAGGTTTTTTTGTCTATGTCTGACT
>CAYJOG010000044.1:0-7006 GCA_964371695.1 uncultured bacterium | reverse complement strand
CGCTTGGGGGTTAATGACGCCAACTTGAGGGCCATGACAAGCCCCATAAAGGAGAGAGGGATAAGTCCGGGGAGATGCCTGCCCCGCCACAACCTCCTCCGCCTTGCTACACTTCTGCCGTGGCTCCCTCGCCCCCCGAACACACTGGCCCCGTCACGGACAGCGACCTGTCGGCCTTTGAGGCGTGGGTGGCCGCCCACGGCGGCGGGCGGGTGCTGCGGGGCGGGCGCGACCTGGAGCGGTTTTATCCCCACGATGACCCGGCACTGGGTGTGGCGGCGCTCGATGTGCTGCCCCCCGGCGAAGACCCCACCGGCGAGATGGGGCCAGAGAAAGTGGCCTGGCGTCACCGGGGGCGTTATCAGGTGTGCAACCTGATTTACCGGGGCCGGGTGCTGGAACTCGCCGCCGGGTGCGGCCACGGCCACGCCCTCATCGCCGCCAGCCCCTGGGTGAGCGAAGTGGTGAGCCTGGAGGCCGATTATCACAGTTGCCTGTATGGCTACAAACACTTCCGCCACCCGCAAAAAGGAACCTTTGTGTGCGGGCGCGTGCCGCAGAACCTGCCCGCCGGGCCTTTTGACACCATCGTGATGATCGAGCTGTTTGAGCACCTCACCCGTGCGGATCAGGAAACCCTCACGCCCCTGCTGCACAGCCTGCTCAACCCCGGCGGCCAGCTCATTGTCACCACGCCCTATGCTGCGGCTGACGGCCCCAATCCCCACAACCCCTATCACCTTTATGAACGCACCGAGACCAGTTTTGTGGGCCACTTTGTTGACGTGTTCGGCCAGGGCAATGTGATGTCGTTTCTCATGGGGCGGCAGCGGTTCACCGAGGGCACGGTGCATGGCCTGGGGTTTGTGGTGGCGGAAAAGGGCTGAGGGGCATTGGCCCCAAACCATGGACACGTTGCCGCCCCCGCTTCTGGACACCTCCCGCGAGGACCGGTTTCTGAATGAAACCCGGCGCGCCCAGATGGGCCTCACCCTGGCCCCCCTGGCCGAGATTTTCATTTACCCCGCCCTGCTGGCCACGGCGGCGGCCTGGGCCAACAACCGTTTTGTGTTGCCCGACGCCCTGCCCTGGGCCACCGTGACGCTGGCGCTGCTGAGCGGCCCCCTGGGGGTGTTGTGGTTCCGCCACGAGCGGGTGGGCAAACGGGTGATGCGCCTCAAGGCCAGTTTGCTGGATCACCTGGAGCGCCACGAGCGCCTGCCCGCCGGGTTTGGCGGTCATTTTGTGGGTTATTCGCCGGTGAATGTGTTGCGTCAATACAATGGCCTGGCGGTGGAAGACCTGGGGTTTTTGCAGATTCTGGGCCCCTGGCTGGTATTTGTGGGCGACCACCACGGTTTTGCGCTGCATCAGCAGCAGGTGGCGGGGGTGGACTGGGGCTTCACCATGCCCGATTTTTTCACCACCCCCACGGTGTGCCTGCGGGTACAGGATCAGGGACTGGGAGAGGACCGGGAAATCTGTTTTTCATCGGGCGAGGGGCTGGACGCCACGGCCAACCGCCAGCAGCAGGCCCATCTGCATCAGGTGTTGTCGCTGTGGCAGGCGGCAGACGCGCCCCCCGGCGAGTTTTCACGGCCTTTTGGCGTGGGGCCGCTGCCGCCGGTGGGCGAAGGGGGCGCGCCCCTGCGCAAGCTCAACATGATGCTGATGCTGCTGCTGGCCACCGTGATGGGGGCCGGGCTGGCGGGGCTGCTGGGTTTTCTGGTGGGCCTGCGGGGTTTTGAGCCAGTGCCGGGGGGCCTGCTGTGGCCCCCCGCCGCCACGCTGCTGGCGGGCCTGTTTGCCCTGTGGCCCGTGCTGGTGTGGCGGGAATAGTTCATTTTGAAGAAATTTATGCACATCGAAACAGTTCCCTCTCCCGTGCTTTGCATGGGAGAGGGTGGCGCGGTGGAGTAGGGCGGGCGTCTCGCCCGCCTGAGCGCGAAGCGCGAAACTGCCGGGTGAGGGCGATGTAAAAACAACCAAAATTTGATTTTCGTTCATATTTTGCCCCGGCACTGTCGTGCCGCTGGGCGCGCCCGGCAGCATCAATATGCTGCCGCAGCCCCAAAAGACCTCCCGCGCTAACTGCTTCGAACATCAAGGCCCCACGCGACAGGAGGTCGCGTGCAGCCCGCCGAGGGGGCTTGGCCCCCGAAGGCGGTGGTTGCAAAAGTTCAGGAGGAACTTTTGAAACAATCCTGTGGACCGAGGCAGCCTTTTGCCAGCACACCCCGCACCAGCGCCCGCAGCAGTGGGGTCCTGTCAAACACGGGGGCCGAGAGAATTTCTGACAGGTTTTGAAGCATCACCGGAAGAAATTCGGCATAGGCCCATTTGCCGTCCACACGGCTGAGTTTGGCAAAGGCCCCCACTGCCTGCATGGCCCGGTGCGCCGCCAGCAGGGGGAAATCCTCTTCAAATGTTTGCAGCAGGCGGGGGGCCGCGCCCTCTTGCGACAAGGCGTGTTGATAATCTTTCATCAGTTGCGCCCGTGTGGCCGGTGAAAAACCCGTGTAGGCGTCGTAGAGAAAACTGGCCAAGTCATAGTGGGGCGGGCCGGTGCGCGCCCCCTGAAAATCCACCAGCACCAGCGCCCCCGATGGCGTGAGCATGAGGTTGCTGCTCTGGAAATCCCGGTAGAGCAGCAGGTCGCCCCCCACGCGGCCCGCCGTCTCGGCCAGATTGTCCAGCTCCTGCAACAGGGCCGGGCCGGGAGACTCCCCCAGCCAGCCCTCCAGCCACATGGAGAGGAAATAACCACTTTCGCGCTCACGCATGAAAGCGGCGTCGTAGGGGTTGTTGTGCAGGGCGCTGAGATTGAGATGGGGCCGGCCCCGCACCTGCACCTGGGCCAGCAGGGCCACGGCGCGCCGGGCCAGGGGGGCTGAGGCTGTGGCGGTTTTGAGCAGGGGCGTGAGGGTGGTGTCGCCCAGGTCTTGCAGCAAAAAGGCGTTTTGTGCGAGCCAGGCGGCAAACAGCGTGGGCACGGGGGCCCCCGCCAGCAAAAGCGCCCGGTGAACGTGCAGAAAGCTGTGATTTTCGTTCAGGCCCCGGTGGCCCTGTTCGGGGGTGTCGTTGAGCATCAGCACACGGCTTTGCCCTGGCGGGCCAATGCGCCAGAACCGCTTGCCGCTGCCCGCGCCGGCCATGGGGGTGAGGGGGAGGCTGTCCGGGTCATGCCCCTGTTGCCGCAGCCAGGATTTCAGACGATCGGGCAAAGGGGCAAAGGCGGAAGTCACGTGGGAAAGGTTAGCAGGGTGTTGATCAGCACCCTGCTAATTCAAACGGAGATTTTTTGGGAACCCACGTGGGTGTTAAAACCGCACGGTCAGGTCCCCTGCCGCTACCCGCGAGATGGCGTTCACCAGGAATTGCATGGAGGAACGAAGTTTGCGCTGTAACAAAAGGCCGTAAACAAGCAGCCCTGCGCTGAATAACCCTGCCGCCCCAACCCCCAGACGTAAAGTTTTTGTCTGGTGGTTGATGTCCATCGCCGATCTGCCGGATTGTTCAATCGCCAGTTTCATGGCCTTGGCAAACAGTGTTTGGGTCTGGCTGTTTTCTTTTAACATGAAAACCAGCTGTTCATTCACTTTGTGTCCGAGCCGCCATTGGTCCGTCCCTTCCGTGGCCTCGGCGAACTGGTTCAGTTTGAAGTAATAGGCTTTTTTGTTTCGCATGTCCCGAACGCAGCGTTGTTGAACCTCTTCGAGAATTGGCACAGACGCGCTCAGGCCAGCTTTTCGCGTAAGTTCTCTCAAAACGCCAAGACTGTCCATAAAATCTTTTTGCAGTGCCCATTCGGTTTTTTCAGCCGTTTCAACCTCGAAATCCATAAAGGCTTTCAGCGACGGCGCCATGAGTTGTTCCATTTTCATCTTGGACAAAAAAAACCGGTCCACCAGATCAAGATTTGTTTTCAGATCTTCCTCAAGACGGTTGTTTTGCACAACCACCATGTGTTGATGCAATCCCATGCCAGCAGAAATAAGTGCGGAAAGTACTGCGAAGATTATTATTTTCACCCCGTAACTCATGCTCCCTCCTTGCCGCGAAATAAATGGTGAATTCCCTGATAGCCTGAGCAGGCTCTGACAGATGGCGGGGTGCATCAAGGCCCCGCCATCTGTCACATGAGTGCTTTTTTCAGTGTTTTCACCATTTTTTCCGGCGTTTGTTTAACGGTGAGAAGACCGACTTCCTTGCCGGTTTTGGCGTTGTAAAGGCCCGTGAATCCTGTTTTTCCGAGATGTTTTTTCCATTCCTGGCCAAAATTCATGGCCGAAAGCTTTTTGACCGAATTGGCGGTAGTGGCGGCGGTGGATTGATCCAGCATGACAAATTTCACGGGCATGCCCATGGTCTGACCCATCACTGTTTTGAGTTTTGGTCCCAGCACCCGGCAAGTGCCGCACCAGTCGGCGTAAAATGAAACCGCGTAAATCTTGGGGGCGGACGCGGCTTTGGCCTTTTGGTGAAACCCACTTCCCGCAACAGCCAGAACGGTCAACCCGGCCAGGGCCAGGAATTTTACTTTAAGGTTGAGTTTTTTCATTGATTGCCTCCTTTTTGTTCCAAACGCGGAATGCGGCAGAAAAGTTCCGCGTGTATTTTCATACACGGATAAATGCCTCGACGCGTTCAAATGGAATGTGCTCGCCAATGTCCCTGCCGTGAAACAAATCGGCAATCCGCCCATCCGCGCCAATCAGAAAATCGCCCGGAATCCTGTTTTTTGTCCCATGGGTTTTGCCGGGTTTGTAACCCAGGGACATGGCTCTGCCCATTTTGACCATGACGGCAGGGGAAAGCATGGCTGACCATGCTGCCCCCAGGCCATAAGGCCCATAGGTTGCCTCATCTGGGTCGCACAACAGGGGAAATTCCGGTTCCTGACGCGCCACGTACTGCCGCATGGTTGGCAGGTCGCTTTGAAAAATGGCCAGGATTTCCAGACCGGCCTCGTGCCATTTGGGCCATCGCTGGCGCATCTCGTGAATTCGCAAATTGCAAAGGGGACAGGAGGGGTAACGAAAAAAGGCCACCCATGTTTTTTTACCGGTTGGGGGAGAAAAAGAGACCCAATTCCCCTCATGGTTCTGAAGACTGAAACCGGGGGCAAGACTGTTGGCGTGATCAGGGGCTGGCATGGAAACCACCTTCTTTGCTTTTGATGTGGCAAGCAAAACGCAAGGCGGGTACAAAAGGTTCCCGGTTACTTCAAAACAGGAAACAGAGACGACAGGCCAACAACCTCTTCAAAAAACAAAAAGCACCCCACAAGGGGGTGCCTTCTTGTTTGCTTCAGTTAGCCCAGGCCTTCAAGCGGCCAGGGAAAAGAGCAGGCGATTACTCGCCGGCGCCTTCTTCAGCGGGAGCTTCTTCGGCAGGAGCTTCACCACAGGCGTTTTCCTCGGCAGGAGCTTCTTCGCCAGCGGCTTCTTCACCTTCGGCGGGAGCTTCTTCGCCTTCGGCGGGAGCCTCACCACAGGCGTTTTCCTCGGCGGGGGCTTCTTCGCCTTCGGCTTCTTCACCTTCGGCGGGGGCTTCTTCGCCTTCGGCGGGGGCTTCTTCACCAGCGGCTTCTTCACCTTCGCCACAGGCGTTGGTTTCGGCCTGTTCCGGTTTCTTACAGCCGGTGGTGACGACGGCCACCGAACCGAAAGCCAGCATGGTGGCAAGCAACATGGACCATTTTTTCAGCATGTTATTCTCCTCTGTTTTTTTTCGACGGTGGCCCGTCAGGCGGTCATTAAGGCAGAAACACCCATGCGTGTCAACACGGTAAAAAATCGCAGCCTTTACAGGCCAAGCCCGCTTGACATTGCCTGTAAAATCCGTTATTCGCTTCTGGCGGGCAAAAAACGCCCCCTGCGCCAGCTTTCGGGCAGTTTTTGCAGGAACTGATCGTGGGTGATGTGGCACACGCTGTATTCCAGGCAACTGCGGGCCGGGTGGGGCGCGCTGATGCCCCCCCAGGCCCCCGGCAGGCCAGCCCAGGCGGGCGTGCCATATTGCGCCAGCGCCCACTGGCCCAGGGCCGTGCCCCCCAGCCAGCGGTCGCACAGGCGGTAGTTCAGGCTGCGGGCGTGTTCAAACGGCGGTTTGGCATAGTCATAACCGGGATAGGGCCTGAGCCACTCTGCCCGACCAAAGCGGCGGGTGAGACGCTGTTGCAGGTTCTGACTGGCGTATTTGCGCAGGGCCGTCAGTTTTTTCCGCCGCTCGGCATAGGTGAGGTGGGTGCGATAAACCGGCACCCGCTTTTGCTCGGCCCCCGCCCCACGGGGAATAAACACCGGCTCTGGCCGGAGCAGGAGCTTGCCCGGCAGCAGCTTGAGCAGCAGGTTGGCCACGGGGGCCAGGGTTTTGCGGGGGGTCTCGATGCCGAAATAGGGGTTGTACTCCGTGCCCTCCCACAGCCGGGTGGGCTGGTGGGTTTCGGCCACGGCGTGGGCGGTGAGAGCGCTCGACACGTCGTGCAGACAATGGCCGCCCTCATAGGCCGGGGCGATCACCAGCGAGGGGGCAAAGTCCGCCACCTCTTTTTTAAGGCGGTTTTTGAGCCAGAGGGTTTTTTGGGGCGTGAGGGTGTCAAACGAATCGTTCAGGCCAAAAAACCGCTGACTGTCGCGGGGCACCCCCAGGGCCTTGAGGGCGCTTCTGGCTTCGCGGCGGCGGCGGATGGCATAGAGGTCGCCCCATTTGCCAGAGAGATAGGCGTCGCCGTCGGTGAGATACACCACCCGCGTTACGCCGCCGAGTTTGAGATTCATCAGCATCAGCCCCCCCGCCAGCACCATTTCGTCGTCGGGGTGCGGGGCCACCACCAGCAGGCGCTCGGCCTGTGTCAGGCGCAGGGGCCTGGCCCTGGGGTTGTGGCGGGCGGCGTAGACAAACAACCACACCACCCCCCCCACCGCGCCCAGTCCCAGGCAAAGCACGGCGATTTTTTCGATGCGCCGGGCCAGACGCACCACGTGGCCCCGCAGGGGGGTGC
>CAYJOG010000043.1:0-11811 GCA_964371695.1 uncultured bacterium | reverse complement strand
TACCAATTTTCACCGAACCGCCGGACTTCGCAGCACCCATTTCCAAACCGGCTCAGCGCTCAGGGTTAATGTTGTTTCGATTGAAAATTTGTATTAGAAGACGGGCGTCCCGCCCGCTTCACTGAAAGAAAATAGAAAAGGGTTTTGGGCTTTTGGTTTTGCCACAGGCGAGACGCCCGTGGCTACTGCTGTGACCAACCCCCAACTTCCAGTCCCTTGTGTTACCGCCTGACAAACTCGCTGATGCCCGCGTTTTCAAGCGAGGCCCGTTTGATGCGCCAGTGGCCGGAGATGGCCGCTTGGCTTACCATGGCGCCGATCATGCCGCCGTGGGTCACCGCCAGCACGGTGCCCTCCAGTTCGCCCAGCCGCCACAGCGCGGCGCTGGCCCGGAGCCACGCGCCCCCCACGGTTTCGGCCACGCCCGGCGAGTCGCTCTGAAAAAGTTTGTTGGCAAACCCCAGGCCGTAATGCACAAAAGCGGGCAGCGTGGTGTTGGCCGCCAGCACCGGCGGAGGCAAACCGGCGGGCAAAATCTCTGAGAGTTCCACCCACACCTGGGGCTCCACGCCCAGGCGGCTCAGCAGGGGGCGGGCGGTGTCCAGGGTGCGGTCAAAAGGGCTGACGATGATGTGGTCGATGCCCTCGTGCTCCAGTTGGTCGGCGGCTTCTTCGGCCTGGGCCAGACCCTTTTCGGTGAGTTGCGCGCCCACGTTGATGTGCTGGCGCTCGGTGAACGCCTCGGCGCTCAAGGGATCCAGCATTTCCAGCAGGTTGTGTTCACCCTCGGCGTGTCGCAAGAGCAGGATGCGTTCGGTGGCCATGGCGGCATTGTAGAACTTATTGCATAAATCCCGAACTGGCTTTTGCGGGCCAAAGTCCATAAACTGAACACTCCCATGAAAATTTGCCCATTCTGTCGAGCCGAAAACACGGCGGACGACAAGCATTGCACCAAGTGCGGCACCGCGCTGGAAGGCGTGCTGCCCCAGGCCTCGGCCACGCCCGCCCAGCCGGTGAACCTGACCGCCCCGCCGTCGCTGCCCCGGTCCATGCAAATGCCGCCCGTTGCTCCCGCGCCCCTGCCTGCGTCCATGCAGACGCCGCCCATGGTGCCGCCGCCGCCGATTCCTCAGGAGGCCCCCTTCACCCTGTCTGGCGAAGGACGGCGTTATCCGGGCACGGTGGTTGCCCGCGAAATACTCGCCGAGGCCAACGCCGCCGCAGGCAACAACCGCATGGCGCTGTTCGGCCTGCATGTGGTGTGGTTTTTCCTGCTCATGGGCACCCAGTTGCTGGGCATTGTTCCCTTTGTGGGGGCCATCGCCGCCTGGGTGATCATGGCTCCCCTCAGCCTGGGGATGGTCAAGACGGTGCTCCACTTTTATGACGCTGGTGAAATCAACTGGGGCCTGTTGTTCAGCGGCTTCAAGGCCACGGGCCGCAGTTTTGGCCTGGGGCTGGTGGGCATGTTGATGATGGGGGTGCCCATCCTGCTGTTCGGCATTCTGATCGCGGTGGCCGCGCCGGGTGTGATGGGGGCTTTCAAGGCCAGCAGCGGCGGTGGTGGCGCACCTTCGGCCCTGGGCACCGGCATGGTGATTTTTGTGCTGCTGGCCATTATTCCCATGGCGCTATTTGGTGTGTTGGTGCAGATCGGCATCCAAATTGGTTATGGCGTGTTGAACGATGAGCCGGACATCCAGTTCGGCCCCCTGGTCAGCCGGGTGAATACGCTTATCCGTGAAAACGCCGGGGCGGCCTTGTCACTGGCGGGATGGGTGGGGCTGGTGGGGCTGGCGGGCATGTTGGTGCCCATCTGGGGCTGGATCATGTGGCTGCCGCTTGCCACGGTGATGAACGCCATTTTTTATCGCGGCGTGGCCGAGCGGGCCATGTCGCGGGTGTGAAGTAAAATCTCCTGACCGGAGAAAACCTTGCCCCTGGACCTGCAAAGCCTGAAAAACGCCATTGACGCCTTGGGGCGCTCTGTGGCCGTGGTGCAGCATCAGGCCCCGGCCCTGGACCCGGAAGTGCAGGAGACCCTGCGGGCCGGCGTGATACAGCAGTTTGAGGTGGCCTATGAACTGTGCTGGAAGTTCATGCAGCGGTGGCTGCGCGAAAACACGAACGCCGAGGAAGCCGCCCAGCCCCGCACCCGCAAGGAGCTTTTTCGCCTGGCGGCGCGCCACGGCCTTGTCCCGGACCCTGCGCCCTGGTTTGAATATGGCGAGGCCCGCAACCTCACCAGCCACATCGATGACCAGTCCAAGGCTGCCGGGGTTTTTGAAACCGCCCTGCGGTTTCATGACGATGCCCAGGCCCTGCTGGCCCGTCTCGAAGCCGCCAATGATTGACCTCTCACCGGAACACCTGTCGGAAGTCCGCCGTATTCTGGCGCTTTATGCGCCGGGGCGGACGGTGCTGGTGTTCGGCTCCCGCGCCACGGGCAAGGCGCGGCCTTTTTCAGACCTGGACCTGGCCCTGTCGGGTGAGCCGCTGGGCCACGGGCAGATGCAGGCGCTGAAAGACGCGTTCTCGGCCTCGAACCTGCCCATGTCGGTGGACGTGGTGGAGCACGCGACGCTGATCGGGGGACTGGCGGAACGTGTTGCCCGCGAAGGAGTGCCGCTGATGTAAAGGTTACGCCTGCCGCTGTCGGGTTCACCTGTAGCCCCGGCGTCTCGCCGGGAGAAAAAAACCGCCGCAGGCGGCACAAAATAGATGTTTTTCATGGAAATAAGATGGAAAAACTGCGAGGGGCGCGCCTCTGGCGCGGCAAATACTCCCGGCGAGACGCCGGGGCTACGTTAAAAATCCCTGTATTTCCTCGACTTCTTCCATAAACCTGACAGCCATGAAGGCAGTGGCCACAACCGGCCTGTTTTACCCGGCGGTGTTATACTGGCCAGAGGATCCATGAGTCAGCCTGTTAAACGATTGTGGGTGGATCCAGCCTTGCAGTCCGCCCCCTGGAAAACGCCCCTGGCGCGTTTTCAGGTTGAGTTGACGCCGCTGCGGCCCCGTGTGGCCGTGGGGGCAGGGGCCGTCATGCCCCAGGCCGCCGCTGGGCCGGGGGGCGCTGCCGAGACGCAGGAAACCGCCCCGCTGGACTGGGAAATCAGGGATGAAGACGAAGAAATACTGGGGGTGGTCATTGGCTCACCGGCCTTTTTGCTCAGGCTGGCGGCCCAGGACGCCGTGCTCAAGAGCCTGCCCCTGGTGGCTTTTGTGTCGGTGGGGCCGGGCCAGCCGCCCCAGGCGGTTTACACCCTGGGTGAGCGTTATCTGGACCACCTGGAAGACACACAGGACACCGAGCGCCTGTTGTGGTCTCTGCGCCGGGCTTACCGGTTTTTGACCCTGCAATGGGAAAACCAGCAGCTTGAGCGCCAGGCCCACGGGGCCACCAGCAAGGTGGCGGAACTCAACCGCATCGGCGTGGCGCTCTCGGCAGAGCGCGACACCGATCACCTGCTCAGCACCATTCTCACCAAGTCCCGCGAAATCACCCAGGCCGACGCCGGCAGTCTTTATCTGGTGGAAGAAGACGAAGACACCTACGAAAAACGCCTGCGCTTCAAGCTGAGCCAGAACGACAGCCTCAAGCTGGACTATGCCGAGTTCACCCTGCCCATCAACACCAAGTCCCTGGCGGGTTACACCGCCGCCACGGGCAACGTGCTGAACATCCGTGACGCCTATGAACTGGACGGCAGCACAGGTTTTACCTTCAACCGGTCCTTTGACGAAAAAGTGGGGTATCGCACCAAGAGCATGGTGGTGGTGCCCATGCGCAACCACCGCGAAGAAATCATCGGCGTGCTGCAACTCATCAACCGCAAGCCCGACCCGGCGCTGAAACTCACCCCTGCCAACACGGTGGAAAAGGTGATCGCTTTTGACCTGGACACGCAGGAGCTGGTGCTGAGCCTGGGCAGTCAGGCGGCGGTGACGGTGCAGACCAACCAGTTCCTCGAAAACATCCAGAACCTGTTTGAGGGGTTTGTGATGGCGTCGGTGCAGGCCATCGAACAGCGGGACCCCACCACCAGCGGCCACAGCGGCCGCGTGGCGCTGCTCACGGTGGGGCTGGCCCAGGCGGTGGATGAAGTGGGCAGCGGTCCCTACCGGGACATGAAGTTTTCCACCGACGAAATCCGCGAGATACGTTACGCCAGCCTGCTGCACGACTTTGGCAAGGTCGGCGTGCGCGAACACGTGCTGGTAAAGGCCAAAAAACTTTACGAAGAACGCATGGCGCTCATTCAGGGCCGGTTTGATTTCGCCCGCCTCATGGCCCGCTACAAACACCTGGAAAACCGCATGGAATACCTGTTGCGCGAAGGCAAAGACGCGTTCATCAAAAACCGCACCGACCTTGAAGAAGAAGAAAAACGCGATCTGGCCGAGCTGGATCATTTTCTGGACACGGTGATCAAGGCCAACGAACCCAGTGTGCTGGCGCAGGAGGCGGGCGAAGAGCTGGTGAGCATCGCCCAGAAAACCTATAACGACTATTACGGATCGCCCCAACACCTGCTGCTGGGCGAGGAGTTGGTGTGCCTGTCCATCAAAAAAGGCACGCTGAACGATGCCGAGCGCAAGGAAATCGAAAGCCACGTCACCCACAGTTTTCATTTTCTGGAGCGGATTCCGTGGATTCCCGAAATGCGCAATGTGCCGGAAATCGCTTATGGCCACCACGAAAAACTCAACGGCAGCGGTTATCCGCGGGGGTTGCAGTCGCACCAGATTTCGCTGGGTTCAAAAATGATGACCATCTCGGACATCTACGATGCGCTCACGGCCAGCGACCGCCCCTATAAACCGGCCATGCCTGTGGCCAAGGCCTTGCAGATTCTGGGTTTTGAAGAAAAGGATGGCCACATCGACAGCGACCTGCTGCGCCTGTTCACCGAACGCAAGGTCTACATGAAAACCGACAAGACCAACCAGCGGTCGGGGTGAGGCCATGGGGCGGGCCTTGCGCGGCGGCTTGGGAAAACCAGGCGGCAGAGCCTGTTCTTCAGGAATTTGTAGAACGATTTTAGATTTTGTTTTACAATATTGGCATGGATGTCGTAACTGTCGAAAAAACCGTGACGGTTTCTCCGAAGTATCAAATCGTCATTCCCAAGCTGGTGCGCGAGGCCATGGGCATCCTGCCCGGCCAGAAACTCCGGTTTCTGGCTTTTGACGGGCAGATTCATCTGGTGCCGGTGTGCCCTCTTAAAAGCCTGATGGGCAGCCTGAAGGGAATACCCATTCATTTTGAGCGGGAAAAAGAGGACCGGTATTGATTGCGCTTGATTCCAGCGCATGGATTGAGTATTTCACCGGCGGCCCCCACGCCCGGCAACTTTCACAGGCTCTGGAGGAAACAGAGCGACTGCTGGTTCCCGTCATTTGCCTGTTTGAAGTGTTCAAGGTGTTGAGTCGCCACACGGAGGAAGGTCTGGCGATGAGGCACACTGGCGCCATGATGGAGGGGGTGGTGGTTCCGGTGGACAGCGCCATTGCTCTGTCTGCCGCCCGACTGGCTCAGCAGCAGGGTTTGGCGATGGCGGACAGCCTCATCTTGGCCACCACCCGCGCCCACGGGGCGGAACTCTGGACCCTGGATGAGGATTTCAAGGGGCTTGAAGGTGTGCGTTATTTTCCAAAAAAAGGCAAAAACCCCTGATTTACACACCCGCCACACCCAACAACACCTCTTCATAACGGGCCGTGGCGGCGGGGGCGTTGTGGCGGGCGGCCACCGCCAGGGCGGCATCGCGGTCAAATTGGCTCTGCGGTCCCAGCAGGGTGGTCATGGCCCCGGCCAGCGCCGCTGCGTCTCCCACCGGGCTGAGCAAGCCGGTTTTGCCGGGCACAATGATGTTTCGCGGCCCATCTGGGCAGTCGGTGGACACGCTGGGAATGCCAAAGGCGTGAGCCTCCAGCAGTGCGCCGGGGAAGGTGTCGAACCGGCTGCTCATCACAAAAAGGTCCGCATGGGCAAACCACGGAAAGGGATTGGCCAGCGCACCGGTCCAATGCACTTTCAGTGGCAGCGTGGCGGCCAGCTTTTGCAGGTTTTCCTTTTCGGGGCCGTCTCCCACCACGGTCAGTGTTCCACCGTGTGTCGCCTGAAAAAGGGCGGCGGCATGAAGCAGTGTGGGGATGTCCTTGATGGTTTCCAGCCGGCCCACCGAAAGCAGATGCGGCCCTTCACCGAAATAGGGATTCACCGTTTCGTCCGCTTTCCCACGCAGGGCGGAGACATCCACCGGGTTGGGCAGGGCCAGCACTTTCTGGGGTCGTATGCGGCAGTGGCGGCGGATGTTTCCGGCCATGGTTTCCGTCTGGGCCACCACGGCGTCGGCAAAGGGAAAAATCCACCGCGACTGGTGGAACAGGCTGTTTGCCCCCGCCTGCCACTGTTCCGCCCCGGTGGCCGGGGGCTGAAAAAACGTGGCGCGGATGACCACCTTCACCGGCACGCGGGACAGGGCGCGGGCCAGGAGGGCCGCCGCGCCGGTGTGGTGGCCATTCACCAGCAGCACGTCGGGCCGCTTCTGTTTCAGCAGCGCCATGAGGGGGAAAAGACACCGGCTGGCGCGCTCCTGACCCAACGAAAACCGGGCCACGTCTGGCGGCGTCTGGCTCAGCAACTCGCCCTGGCCGCCAAATGTTGTGAGTGACAGGTCAAACCGCCGCCGGTCAAAATGTTGCAGCAGCGTGAGCATCACGCGCTCGGCCCCGCCCAGGTGCAGGGTGGGGGTGAGCAGCATCAGGGAAACAGGCGGCACGGCGGGTTGATTATCCATGGGCGCGGCGCCATGCAATACCCTGCTAGAGCAAAGTCACAGAAGATGTAGACGAGAAAGCTGGCTGGATAACGAAGCGTGAAGAACCTGCCCGGTTTTTTGTCTGGTTCGCCGGTTTCATCCGTGAAACCTTACAATTGTCGGGGGAGGTCTTTTGGGGCAGCGGCAGCATGTTGATGCTGCCGGGCGCGACAAGCGGCGCGACAGCGCCGGGGTGGGTAAGTGCCCAACTATGCCCGCTGGAAGATTGGCCATCCATGGCGCCTGGCTCCAGGGCATCCATCCGTGGATGCCCGCTCGGCGGGCCAGAGCATCAATATGCTCTGGCAAAACCCCGCCTCGCCCGGCGGCGGGAACGGCCATCCATGGCCTCTGGCCACGGGTGTCACCACCATTGGCGGATGGTCACATCTACTTTGGAAATGCTCTGGGAGCCGTAAACACAGGGCCTCACGCCGTGGGCGCGGCCTGACGGGACATCAGCCGGTGCATGGCGTTTTGCAGCCGGGAGGGCGTAAAGGGCTTGGCCAGAAAATCCAGGGCCGGGTCATCGGGCAGGTGTTTCATGGCCTGATGCTGGTGATAACCGCTGGTGAGCACCACCGGCAGGGCCGGGTGACTGGCCCGGATGCGCTGATACGCCTCTTCGCCCCCCATCACCGGCATGTTCATGTCCAGCAACACCCCCGCCAGTTCCTTGCCCCGGTTGCGCACCAGGTCGCAGGCCGCCAGGCCGTTGTGGGCGGTGATCACCGAAAACCCCACCATTTGCAGGGAATCCTGCGCCACTTCGCACACCGTGGGGTCGTCATCCACCACCAGCAACATCCCCTTGCCAACGGGCACGGTCTGGACTTCAGGGGCTGCTTTTTTCTCGGCGGGTTTTTCGCTTTTGGGCAACAACACACGAAACACCGAGCCGACGTTGCGCACGCTTTTGAGGTGCAGCGCCCCGCCGTGACGGCGCACGATGCCCAGTGTGGCCGCAAGACCCAGGCCCCGGCCCTGGGCCTTGGTGGTGAAGAAAGGATCGAAAATGCGTTTTTGTGTCAGGGGGTCCATGCCCGCGCCTTCGTCGGCCACTTCAAGAAAAACATATTCCCCATCGGGCAGGTGCTGGCCGGTGATGGCGGCGGCCAGAAACTCCGGCGTGGGGCGCATCAGCCCCGTGGCCACCTTCACCTGACCATCCCGCTCGCCCATGGCTTCGGCGGCGTTCACCATCAGGTTCAGCGCCACCTGCCGCAGTTGGGTGGGGTCCGCGAGCACGGCGGGCAGGCCGCCCTTCAGGTCAAAGGCCACGGGGCATTTCTGCTGCAACGCCGTGTGCAGCAGTTCGCTCATTTCCAGCAGCGCGCCGTTGAGGTCCACCGGGCGGGTGCTGAACGGAGACTGACCGGCGTAATCCAGCAACTGACGGCAAAGCTCTGAGGCCCGCGTGGCGGCCTGACCTGATTTTTTAAGAAAATCCTTGGCCTGATCGGGGTTTTGCGAAAGCCGGTTCAGCGCCAGTTCCACATTGCCCAGCACCGCCACCAGAATGTTGTTGAAATCGTGCGCGATGCCCCCGGCCAGCACCCCCAGGCTTTCCAGTTTCTGAGCATTGGTGAGGGCTTCTTCGGCCTGATGGGTGGCGGTGATGTCCACAATCACACCGTCCAGCCACAACAGGTTGCCCTTTCCGTCAAACACCCCCTGGCCCTTTTCGCTCACCCAGCGGATGGAGCCGTCGCGGTGCATCACCTGGTAATTCAGTTCGTAAGGGCTGCGGGCGTCCACTCCATTTTGAACACCCACACGCACCTGCTCGCGGTCTTCAGGATAAATCACCGACTCAAAAGACCGCACCGCGTTGCCCATGAAATCCGTAGGCGGATAACCCACCAGATCCAGAATGGACTCGCTGAGAAAATGCACGGTCCAGTGTTCGTCGTTGGCGCAGCGATAAATCACGCCGGGCACGTTTTCCACCAATGTGCGGAAACGGGATTCGCTGTCGCGCAACGTGGCCTCGGCCCGGATGCGCTCCATTTCCGCCCCCAGGCGCGCCGCCAGCACCCGCAGCAGATTTTCCCGCGAGTCCGAGGCCGACAGGGGTTTGTCGCTCAGCAGACACAACACCCCCATCACCTGACCCCGGCTGTCCACAATGGCCTGGCCTTCGTAACCCCTGAAATCAAACTGGCGCAGAAAGTCCACCTGGGGAAACACGGCCTGCACGCCATCGGCCACCAGCAGGTGCTCTTCGGCCACCACCCGCTGGCAGGGGGTGCCCGCCAGGGCATATTCCGTGCTGGCGTCGCCATGGCCACAGTGGTGATAAAAAAAGTCGCACAGCTTGTCCTGCTCGGCCACATAACGCCCCACCCCCACCCAGGGCACACCCAGGCGGTGGGCCAGAAACTCTGGCACGTGGCGC
Organism: uncultured bacterium; assembly: GCA_964371695.1. Lineage (GTDB taxonomy): Bacteria > CAYJOG01 > CAYJOG01 > CAYJOG01 > CAYJOG01 > CAYJOG01. The sequence continues at coordinate 2,580 of CAYJOG010000043.1, read as the reverse complement.
AGCAGGTCATCACCCGCGTCGGCGCCAAAACTGTCCACCATGTCCTTCAGGGCCTGCTCGGCTTTTTTGGTTTCGGAAATTTCCCGCACCACGCCATCCCACACCCAGCCCGCCGGGGTCTGGCGCGGATTGGCCTTGAACTCGAACCACTTCAGCCCCCCGGTGTCAAACTCCACGTGCCCCTGAAAATAAAAAGGAGATTTTTCCTGGATGACCTTATCGAGCGTGGCGAGAAACACCGGGGCCTGATGGGGCAACACACTTTGCAACACCGCCTGCCAGTCACTCAGCAACACGTCGCGGCTGACGGGGAAGAGTTGCTCCAGACTGGGGCTGATGTAGGTGAGGCGCTGTTCACCATCGTTAAACACCGTGAACTGGTAAAGCACCACCGGCACGTTTTGCGCCAGCGCCAGCAAATCAGGAAAACTCTCACCTTCCTGAGGGTTTGGGGCCGGGCCAGATGTTTCCTCATGGTTCACAGTGATGGACATTCAGTATATAAATGCTTGCGCTCATTTTTTGAAAAATGTGGTTTGAAAACATGCCGATATAATCACCGTGCTGGCCCAGGCCATGAGTGACGCACCTACTTTTTCCGGCGGGGAAGCCCCCCGCACACCCGCACCCCTGCGCGCCAGCATCATCATTCCCACTTTCAACCGCCGGGACATCCTGAACGTGCTGATGGCGTATCTGGTGAAACAGACCGTGCCCCTGCGGGAATGGGAACTGGTGATTGTGGACGACGGCAGCACCGACGACACACTCCCCATGCTGCAGGGCTGGCAGACCCGCTACCCGGACCTGCGCCTGCTTTATCACTGGCAGCAGAACCAAGGCCCCGGCAAGGCCCGCAATGAGGGTATTCGACTGGCGGGAGCAGAAATCGTGTGCGTGCTGGACAGCGACGCCATGCCCGCCCCCGACTGGCTCGAAGAAATACTGAAAGGTTACGACAACCCGCTGCTGGCGGGCGTGGGCGGGCGCATTCACACCCACCAGAGCCGGGGCATCATCAACGAATACAACCTCTACAAAAAATTCAACGAAGTGCCCGGGGGCTTTGGCGGCAGCGAAATCACCTTTCTGATGACCGGCAGCATGAGCCACCGGCGCGACGTGTTGCTGGCGGTGGGCGGCTTTAATCAGAACTACCCGCACTTTGGCGACGACAACGAACTGGGCGAGCGCGTGCGGCTGCTGGGTTATCACTATGCCTACAACCCCAAAAGCGAAGCCGACCACCACCACCGCGATACGTTCGAATCACTGCTCAGGCGTTTTTACTGGCTGGGCCACGGCTGTTTTGACAACGAAATGGACATGGCCAGCCGCCTCACCAACCGCTCCACCCACCGGTTTTTTCTCTGGATCACCAGAGGCATGTTTCTGAAAAACGTTCTGGCCCTGATGGGCGCGCTGCCCCGGCGGTTAAAAGAAAAGTCGCTGCCGGTTTCGCGGCGTGTGGTGTTCTGGGCCATTGACGTGGTGGTGGAGGTGGCCATATGGATGGGCGTGGCCCATTTTTATCTCGGCAAGTTCCTGTTCACACCCTGGGAAAAATCGCTTTATCCCTGGGTGTACTACACCCAGTTGGGCGCGGCAGAGCACCCCTGCCCGGTGTGCGAAAGTCAGCACTGGACCCGCACTTTTTTCACCGAGCCGCGAGACCCGGCGGTGCAGATCATTCACCGTCAGGCCCGGTGCAACGGCTGCGGCCATCTTTTTCTGCAACCGTTGCTGGAAGCGCCCAAACCCGCCGTCCCTCTGCAAAGCTGTGTGCCGCGGCAAAAACGCACCGCCTTTGCCACGGCTTTTCTCCCCGGCCACACCCAAACCAGCGTGCTGGGGGCAGACGATGGTTTCACCGGCTGGCTAACGACTCAACCGGTGGAAGTGACCGGCCCTGGACACCGGCAGCCGGTGGACGTGATGTTCCAGTGGGGAGAAATCAGTGACACCGCCGTGATGACGGAAGCATCCCTGCTGGCCCATCTGGCGCGCCTGGGCGAAGGGTTGCGCCCCGGGGGGCGGCTGGTGTTTGAGTGCCTGAATGGCGGCGGCCTTTTCCGCCGATGGGCCGGGCCGGGGGGCTGCTGGCGTCTGCCCCAATGCAGCGAGTGGTTGAGCGCGGCAAACATGGAGACCACCCTGTCGCGGGCAGGTTTTGTACTCGAAAAAATGGACAGCGTGACCGAGCCGGGCGCACTGCGGGTGCTGTGGCGCAACCTGTGGCAGCGGCTGTTTTCGCCGGGGGCGAATCCGCCCCTGCTGGGCCAGTTGCGCCGCCTGTTCAACCAGCGACCCCCGCAGCCCCCAGTGGCGGAAGACCAGGAAATGCCCAGCCCCACACCGGCGGCTGGCCCGATCTCGGAACTGTTATTTGGCCTGCTGGCCCGCTGGCTGGACACGGCCATGCAGGGCGACCGCCTGCTGGTGGCGGCGAGAAAAAAAGGTTAAAACTTTTCCGAAATGTGTCTTTGAACTTGTTTACAAACAGGCTCTTTGGGGGGCCTTGCCCCCCAAACCCCCCACTGGGAGGGTGAGGCGGGGTACTGCCAGAGCACATTGGTGCTC
>CAYJOG010000042.1:0-11832 GCA_964371695.1 uncultured bacterium | reverse complement strand
ACTGACCACCACGATTCTGGCCTGGGGGTCTTTGGCGATGAGCTGGCGGATGGCCTCCATGCCGCCCATGACGGGCATGGAAAGGTCCATGGTGACCATGTCGGGTTTGTGCTGATCGTAAAGCTCCAGGGCTTCCTCGCCGCTTTTGGCGTGGGCGGCCACCTCGCAACCGGCGATGCCGTTGACAATTTCGCCCAGCACGTGGGCGGCCACCCGGCTGTCGTCTACGATGAGGAATTTTTTGCTCATGGGAAAATTAGGCCCCGCTTTCTCTGGGTAGGTTACTTGCCCTGGACGATGATGGTGTCCATGTCGCCGATGGGCGTGACCACGGTGACCACCACCGCCTCTTGCCGAGCGGGCACGGTGAGGGGGTCCTGCGTGGCCGAGGGGGGATGGATCTCGATGCGTTTGCCCAGTTCCAGCAGCCGGGCGGCGATGTTGCCCACCACCACGTTGGTGAATTCCTTGGCGCAGTCCACCAGGGTTTCTTCGTCGTCTTCGGGGATGGTGTCATCCTTGAGCACCTTGCGGGCCAGTTCGGCGGCGATGCTCTGGCTGAAGTTGAGCACATAGGTGCCGCAGAAGTCGCCGGAAAGATCCATGCTCACCACGATGTAGCGGTTGGGGATGGTCTCGGACGTGACCGACACGGGAGCCACCTTGGTGGGGATGAAGGCGGTGCGACGGATGAGCTTGCAGGTGAGGTCCACCGACACGGTGACGACTTTGGCCTCTTTGATGGTGTCGGGCACCGACACGATGGTGTCCTGCACCTCGGCCTGCTCCTGCTTGAAGCTGGCCAGTTCGCCGTCCAGCGTGGGGCGGTCCATAAAGCCCAAAAACTCGATGGCCTCGCCCAGGTAAATGTGCGAGTTCTGCTGGATGGTGAGGATTTCTTTCATCTGGGTCTCATTCAGAATCCCCTCGCTGATGGCCAGTTCGCCGAACATGCGGTCTGTCTTTTTTTGCAGTTCGTTGATTTTCTGAGCCTGCGACTCTGAAAGAAACCCTTGGGCAACGGCAATCTCACCCAGCTTTCGCACCTTGGATTTCTGATATTTGATGGACTCGATAAGCTGCTGCGAGTTAAGCGCGCCTTTTTCGAGCAGGTACTGGCCAAAGAATTTTGGAAGCATGAAGTAAACGCTCTCCTAACTGGATTCAAACGGAAGTTCGGCGGGGCTATCTTATTTAGTCAGGTGCCCCAGTGTCAACGTGAAGTGCGATAAGGCTTTCAGGGCTTTACAAGGGCTTTCAACGTAGCTGTATAACCGGGGCTGATGTCTGCGCCCCCCAGCGCGTTTTTGCCCGCCAGCAGACGATGCAGCGCCCCCAGATGGTAATGGGGTGCGCCGGGGCACCAGTGGTGCTCCAGGTGAAAATGGGAGTGGTGGGGCGAAAACCAGAACCGCCCCCAGGCGCTGCCCAGTGTGGTGCGGCTTTTGAGCGGAAACGGGGTCCCCTCCAGGCCGCCGTGTTCCATGGCGGCCCGCAGGCGAAAAAACACCGGCATCATCGTGGCCATGGGCAAAAGCCACAACAACAGGCCCGGCAGCCACCAGCCCTGCCACATCAATACCCCCCACGCTGTGGTGTGAAACAGCACCATCAGGGGCAGGTCGGGGTTGGCCGCCCCCTGGCCGTCTCCTTTTATAGTGAGCAGGTATTTTTGAAAGGAGTTGCCTCCCAGTGTGTCGCCAAAAATACGGCGCAGGAACCGGGGTGTTGACGTGGGCAAGTTTTGATAGAGAGGGTAGTCCGGGTCCGCTGGGTCCAGCACCAGACGGTGATGGGCCAGATGCAGACGCCGGTAGGCGTTCAGCGACAGGCCCATGGGGAAACCACACAGCCACCGCCCCACGGTGTTGTTCAGCCAGGGCCAGGGCAGCAGGGTGTGATGAATGGCCTCATGCGCCAATATGCCCAGGCCGTTGAGATTGCGGGCCTGATATACCACCAGAAAAGGCAACAGCACCCAGCGCCAGGGTGGGGGGCTGATTTCAAAAACAGCCACCGCCAAGGCAATGTGCCCCCAGTTGACCAAAAGGGCCAGCAGACTTTGGGGCACGCTCAGGCGGGTGAGGGACTGGATTTGATTTTTGTCCAGCGGCAGGGGGGGCAGTGCGGGGGCGTCGCCGGAGGGTGTTGCTGAGAGGGGAGTCTCACCCACCCAGGTCTCCTTCCCAGCCAGGCCCCAGCAACACAAAAGGAGCCCAGAAAAAAGGATTGGGGCCGAATTTGGCCATGGTCTGCTGCTGGGCGCTTTGCAGTGCCCTGGCCACGGACTGTTTTTTGAGGTTGGCGTAGAAGTGTTGCACCAGAAATGAAGTTGACTGGTCGTTGACTTCCCACAGGGTGGCCATCACGCGGGGCGCGCCCGCCCTTAAAAAAGCCTGGGCCAAGCCCTGCAATCCCTCGCCCGCCAATGCCTCGCCCCGTGCGCTGTCGCATGCGCTGAGCACCACCAGCGAGGCCCGCAGGTCCAGGTCCAGAATCTCCCGCACCTCCAGAAAACCATCTCCACCGCCCCGGTCGTCCCGCGCCAGGGCCACCTTGCTCATCATGGGGTTGGCGGCATTCAGCAGGCCGTGGGTGGCGAAGTGCAGCAGGGCGGCTTTGTCTCCCCGTTTCTGAATCGTGTTTTCGGTGGCCTGTTGCTGGGTGAACAACTGCACCGGTCCTGGATAAAGAGACTTGAGCTTGCGGGCTTCCACCTCGGTGCCTTTCAGAGGGGCCAGGGCCTTGTCGGCAAACCTGGGATTGGCCAGCACCAGCCATTGGGACTTTTTGCTGGGTGCTCCCCTGAGGGAGCGGGAGTAGGTCCAGGTGGTTGCGCTGGGTACATTCAGCACGGCCATTTTTTGTGCAAGAAACTGGCCGTCTGGCGTCATCAGCACACCCAGGGGGAGTTCCGAGAGGATTTCATCAGGGCTGAACAGCAGTGTGTCCGTGTCCTGAAAAGTCGCCAGCACCGGCTCCAGCAGCGTGCGATACAACCCCTGGGCGGCCCGTTCCTGGGGCATGGCCCACACCCCCTGGGCAATGCTGGCCCGCAGGCGGTCCTGCACCAGCAACCGGAGTGCCGACTTTTTGAGGGCGGGGATTTCCCAGGTCTGGAATCTGGTTTTGCCCAGGCCAAAAAGCACCGTGCCTTCTTCGGTGGTGTGCTGAATCAGCAGCAGGTCTTTTGGCCCCAGATATTTCGCCACCACACCCGGCGAGGGCCGCCCGCCCCGGCCCCGGAAGAACGCCAGCTTGGGATATTTTTTGTCCAGCAAGCGTCGGTGGTTTTCCAGCCGGGCGAGGGTTTCTTCATAACGCCGCCGGGCCTCTGGCGCACGGGTGGTGTTGAGTTCCTCAAAAGACAGTCGGGTGGCCAGTTCCAGCAACCGTTCGGTGTCCCGCTCGTTGGGGGTGAGTTCTTCGTCCAGGCGGCTGCCGCTTTGTTGCAGACGGTCCAGCAGGGTGCGGGCGCGCATGCGTTCCAGGGTGGCAAAGGCCTCTTCAAACCGACCCTGCTTCAGATACACCCGCATCAGGTCTTCATACACCGGCAGGCGTTCCAGCAAAAAACGCGCCCGTTCCTCAGCGCTTGCGCCGCTCAAAAGGCGCATGGTGTCTATGGTGGTGAGGGCGGCTTCAAATACACCTGCGCTCTCAGAGAGCGCGCCTTCATCCCGCAGTGACCGGGCCAGACCCGCCTGGGCCATCCACAGAAAATCCAGCGCGCCCCCGGTGGCGGCCTCCTGGGCGGTTTCGGCGAACACCCGTTTGGCGCAGGTGGTGTCGCCCAGGCGGCGGCAGGCTTCGCCCTCGGTGCGGCCAAAACGCAGCTTGAGCAGATAATCGGCCTCTTTTTGGGTGCGTTTGGCTTTTTGGATGTATCCCCTGGCCAATGCGGGTTTGTTCTTGAGCAGCCACAGCCGGGCGATGTTTTCGTAATCCACCGCCTTGCCGGATAGGTCGCCCATCAGGTCATCCACCCACAGGGCGGCCCACTGGCGGCGCAGGGCCTCGGTGAGCAGCCCGGCCTCGCGGGCTGCCGTGGCCTGATTGTTGAGAGATTCCGCCACCCGTCGCCACAGGCCGCTACGGGCCGCCAGAGACGCCACGTTGTTGTGCTCCACGAGGGCGCTTCGGGCAAAGCCCTGTCGCTCCAGCACCACGCCCCGCGAGGTGAGCATCTGCAACTGCTGGCCAAAGGGCGGGTGCAGGGCCAGGGCCTGGGTGTAGTTGTCGCGGGCTTCTTTGAAACGCCCCAGCAGCAGGTTGATGCGCGCCCGTTCGGCCCACAGGCCGGTTTGCAGGTCCAGGGTTTTGACTTCAGCGTCGCGGAAAAAAGCCGGGGGGACCCTGCCTTCTTTCACCAGCAGGGCGGCGTTGTCCTTGAGGGATTGTGAAATCGAAAAGGCTTTGTCCAGCAGCGCCAGGGCCGGAGTGGCGCGGCCATCCAGTGCCAGGGCAATGGCGCGGGTGTGGCTCAGTTTGGCCGCCATGAGGGGTGAGAGGTTTTTCCCGGCCTGTTTTTCGAGCACCTGCCGGGCCTGGGCGGGTTGCAACAGGGTGATCCACACCAGCGCTTCGCTCACGGCGGCCCCGGCCCGGTCTTCGTCGCTTGCCGCCAGTTTTTTCATGGTGGCGGCGGCGCTCAGGGCCTGGGCGGCAGACCCGGCCTCCAGCAGCGTGTTCACCAGAATCTGCGACGCGGTGAAAGAAAGCGGCTCGGCGGCGGCCAGCTCCCGTGACCAGGAAACAGCCAGCCTGCTTTGGCCCAGGTCAGAGGCGGCCTTGACCAGACGGGACAGGGGGGGGCTGGTTTCGGTGCGCCAGTTCTTGAGGAAGGCCTCGTGATCTGGCCGCCACACCGAGCGGCGCAGCAGGGCCTCCTGACCCAGCAGCGCGCCCAGGCCCATCATCCGCTGTTTGTCGCCGGGCGGAAGCTGGCGCAGCAGGGCCACACCCGCCTGGATTTTTTTGAGCGCCAGCATCGGGCGGCCCAGGTTTTCCAGCGCACGGGCCTGAAAGTTGTTGCGCAGGGCCAGCAGGCCAGGGGACGTGGCGGGGGTGGTCTCGGCGGCGTCCAGCAGGGACAGGGCTTCTTTGGCTTTGCCCTCCATCAACAGGCGAGAGGACTGACCCAGCAACGCCTCGGAAAGCGGCTCGGCTTTGAGGGGCGAGGCGAGGGACAACAACAGGCCCAGGCACGCCAACAGGGTTTTCCATCGCCCGGCCATGAACAACCCGCCTTTCACAGCGTTTCGCAGCCCACCACCTTGAAACGCGGGGGGTCCTGAAACTTGTGAAACGTGTTGCCCAGCACTTCATAAAACGCGTCTTCACCTTCGGCCCAGGCCGCCTGATTGGAAGACAGCAGCGTCACGCGGATCACCTCGCGGGAGGCGTCCACCCAGGCCACCATGGCCCATTTGCCCGTGGCGGGGCTGCGCACGCGTCGCACCAGGGCGGTGTGCCGGCGGGTGAGTTTCACCGGCGGCTGAAGCTCCACGATGATCCGGGCGTCTTCTTTGCCAAAGGCGGTGAGGTCGGTGTCTTCGACTTCTTCAAGCGTGGGGCGGGAGACATGGTTTTTGGGGACAGCCTGGACTTCCAGGGTGTTTTCGCCTGCGTCCGTTTTTTTGGAAAAGGAAAGCAGCAGGCCGGGGGCCTTCTGGCGCGAGAAGGGGCGGTCTTCAAAACCCTCTGGCGTGTGGACAAGGGGGGCCTCCCGCACCCGGCAGTCCCTGAGGCCGTAATGCCGCTGGCCCGCCTGGGGCCGTGAGTCGCCAGCGGTGAGCAGACAGGCCATGGAAAGGAAGAGGGCGAACCGGCGCACAGAGCAATTGTAACGGGTGAGCGGCCTTGGCCAAGCCGCAGCCTTGGATTGTCTGCGTCCTGTGTATAATTCCGGCTCTTTTTTGACCCAGGAGGTTTCATCATGTCCAACACACGCACCATCGGCGTCATCGGTCCCGGCACCATGGGGGCTGGTCTGGCTCAACTGGCCGCCCAAAAGGGCGTCAAAGTGATTCTGGTTTCCCACAGCGAAGAATCTGTGAAAAAGGGCCTGGGCCGTGTAGAAAAAGCCCTCGAAAAACTGGCCGAAAAAGGCAAGATCAGTGCTGAAGACAAAGCGGCCGCCCTGGCCAACATCACCACCAGCGCTTCCATGGACAGCCTCAAGGGCCTGCCCATCGTGATTGAAAGCATCGCCGAGATTCACGACCGCAAGGTGGCCATGCTCAAGGAACTCGAAGCCGTGGTGGACGAAAAAACCATCATCGCCACCAACACCAGCTCGCTTTCGGTAGACACTCTGGCGGCGGAACTGAATCACCCCAACCGCTTCATCGGCATGCACTTCTTCAACCCGGTGCCCCTCATGAAGCTGGTGGAGATTGTGGTGGGCAAAGACACCGACGCCCCCACGCTTCAGGCCATCGAGGCGCTGTGCGAAGACCTGGAAAAAAGCGGCGTGCAGGTGAAGGACAGCCCCGGCTTCATTGTGAACAACCTGCTGATTCCCATCATCAACAACGCCGCCGAACTGCTGAGCCGGGGCGTGGCCACCCGCGAGGCCATTGACGAGGCCATGAAGCTGGGAGCAAACCACCCCATCGGGCCGCTTTCGCTGGGAGACCTGGTGGGCCTGGACGTGTGCCTGGAGATCATGCGCAACATGTACGACGGCCTGAAGGACGACCGCTTCAAACCCAGCACCCTGCTGGAGGAAAAAGTCGCCAAAGGCGAACTGGGGCGCAAAACCAAAAAGGGGTTTTACGAGTATTAATACCAATTCTGATCCAATGATGTTATTAATCTGCCAGAAGGGTTGATTGACAGGAAAGCAGGATGAAACCAGGAAGGGTGAGAAGAATTGGTATGAATTCATGGATGAATTCGATTCGAACACCGAGGCCCGGACAGGGCCGGAGGTGTTCGCGGCGCAAGCAGGCTTTGCCTGCGCCGCGCCGGGCCGATGCCATTCACGACGAATGGCGAGGCCAAATAAAAGATTCCAATTCCTGTTACCAGGAATTGGAATCGGTATAAGCCGTGACGCTACCCAAGCGGCATGTTGTGGAGGGTTTCACCCATGTGCCGGGCAGGCACTGTGGCAGCACGGCGCTGGCGGATTTTTTTCGTGTCCACGGCCTGTCAGTCAAAGAGACCGACGCCATTGGCCTGGGGGGTGCGCCGGGAGGGGCCTGTCTGGCCCTGCCGGGTTTAAGCCCTTCGCGGTTTTTTCTGCCCCGCAACCCGGTGCTGGAAAAAGACGCCTTCACCGCCCTGGGCGTGCCCTTTGACTGGAAGTTTTACAAAGACAAGGCCCAGACCCACGAAGAACTACTGAGCGTGCTGGCCAGTGATCATCCGGTGTTGCTGCAAACGGACATCCGTTATCTGCCTCACTACGACACCACCACGCACTTCAACGGCCACGTGATTGTGGCGGCGGGTTATGACCAGGAAAAAGAAGAAGTGCTGGTGGCCGACACGCAGTTTGAGGGGCTTCAGCCGGTGCCCTTCAAGTTGCTGATGAAGGCCCGTTTCAGCCAGGCCCCGCCGCTGCCGCTCATGGGCAATGCGTTTTATCTGGCTCCCGGCGCAGCCCTGCCCGCCAGCCTTTCTGAAGAAGTCAAACAAAACGCCATCACCCGCTGGGCCGCCCACCGACGGGGCGATACCCAATTGAAGGCCCTGATGGGCCTGTCTGCGCTGGAAAAACTGGTGCGGGAAATGCCTGATTTCCACGAAGCGCCCGACGCGGACTGGGTGGCCCGGTGGACCTATCAGGTGATCGAGCGCCGGGGCACGGGCGGGGGGGCCTTCCGACGGCTTTATGCCGAGTGGCTGAAGGACGTGGCCGCCTCAAGGCCCGCCCTGTCGGGCGCGGCCCAGGCCATGGACCGGTCAGCAGACCTGTGGACCGGGGCAGCGGAGGTCCTCAAAACCACCAGCGAAGCCCCCAGCCCCCAGGGGTTTGCCGAGGCGGCCGGTTTGCTAGGCCAGGCTCTTGAACAGGAAACAGACGCGGTGAAGGACATTCACCGCGTGCTGAGCACTGTCTGAACGCCCCCGGCTTTGAAAAAAGCCGCCCACAGCCGCTATCATCCTGTCGTGGCCAAAAAACTAACCGCCCGTCAGGCGTCTACCCTGCGATTCATCCAGCGCTACATTCTGGAGCACAACCACGGGCCAACGCTGGAGGAGATCAGCCAGGGGTGCCAGTTGGGCGGCATTGCCGGGGCGCACCGCATGGTGCGGGTGCTGGTGGAAAACGGCTATCTGGAACACCCCCCCGGCAGTCGCCGCACCATCAAGGTGGTGGACAACGCCCCCTCTGAGGTGGCCCTGCCCCTGGCGAGCGCACCGGAGCTGAACATTCCCTCTCTGGGGCGTGAACTGTTTGCCCTGCATGTGACCGGCGACAGCATGGTGGACGCCAACGTGTTTGAGGGGGATATTGTGGTGGTGGACCGCCAGCGCGAAGCGAGAAGCGGTGACATGGTGGTGGCCCTGGTGCGGGGCGAAGAAGCCACCCTCAAGCGTCTGCAAAAAAACGCCAGCAACGTGGAGTTGATTCCCGCCAACCCCAACTATCCGGTGCAGACCTATCCGCTGCACGACGTGCAGGTGCAGGGTGTGGCCGTGGCGCTGATTCGGAATTATTGAGCTTCCCTGACCAAACCGCCGGGCTTCATTACAATGCTGTCATGCTCAAAAAAGGCATTCTGGCTTTGGTGCTGCTGTTTGGCGGCGCGGTGGCGGGCCACGGGGCGAACACCCTGCCCAAATGTTTGAACACACCAGACGGCCTTTTCGAGCAAAAGGGCAAGCGCATGTTCTGCACCATTCACCACCATTTCGACGACGGCGGAAAAATGAAGGAAAACACCCTGGGGCTGGCCAAAGGGGTGGATTTTGACATGGAGCTAAACCTGGATTTTTCCCCCAAGGTGCTTGAGCAGGTGTTCATCAAAAAAGTGCTCACGCTGCCCCAGCAGCACCTCAAGGCCAGGGTGCATACCGCTGCGGGCAAGCTGCCGGTGGATTTTTATCTCAGCCCGGCCATAGAGCTGGACGGCAAATATCCCCTCAAAAACCTGAAGGCCAAAGACGCCCGCCTGGGGCTTTCGCGCATCAAAAGCCCCCTGTTGCCGCGCCCGCTGGAGAAATACCTCATCAAGGAACTCAACAACAACGCCGATTTGCGCCAGAAGCTGGTGGAGGCGACAAACGAAGGATTGACGCAGTTCAGATAAGCGCCAGAGGTTTTGGAGACAGGGGCAACGCCGCTCAGCTTTTGGGAATCCGGCCCATGGCCTCAGGACCAGCGGGGGCCGATTGTTGCCAATGGGGGTTTTGCCGCATGTGGTCAAAGTAAGCGTTGACGGCAGGAAACGGTGACCAGTCAAATGGCACCATCTCCTTGAAAGATTCCACATGAATCATGGCGTAATCCGCCAACGTCACGTGGTCCCCTACCAGAAATTTGCGATCTTTCAGGTGGTTCTGCAGCACCGCCGCATAACGGGCCAGTTCGCCTTTGGCCCACGCCACAGCCCCTTCGTCGGGAGGCAGGGCCATGAAGCCGGGCTTGGCCACGGTTTCAAACGACAACACGCCAAAAGCTTTGTTGAAGTGCGCCAGTTCCCAGCACAACCACCGGGTCACGTCCGCCCGCCCTTTGGCGTCGCGGGGCAAAAGGGTTTCTCCACCCGCCGAAACATCGGCCAGATACTGCATGATGGCGTTGGACTCCCACAAAACAAAATCGCCGTCCCTGAGCACTGGCACCATGCCGTTCGGGTTCATCCTCAGGAATTCCGTCTGCTGCAAATGCCCAGCAAAAAAATCAAGGTAGCGAAAGTTCACGTTCAGGCCGAGTTGGTGAATCACGGCATGAACCTTTCGGCAGTTGGGCGAGCCCACAACGTAGTAAAGTTCCATCAAAGCCTCCGAGTGATTGTGATTTGCAAGTATAATATCGGAATGGTTGTCAATTGCAAGTAAAAATTCTGTGACGAAAAAACCTTCCTGCAAACGCTCCGCCTGTCCCATCTCCTTCAGTCTTGAGATGTTGGGGGATCAATGGACGCTGCTGGTGATTCGCGACATGGTTTTTCGCCAAAAGCGCCATTACCGCGAATTTCTCGATTCTCCTGAAGGTATCGCCACCAACATATTGGCTGATCGGCTGAAAAATCTGGAGGCAGCGGGCATTGTCGCACGTAATCCCGATCCAGACCATGGGCGGCGGGTGATCTACACACTGACCGATAAAGGCGTGGACCTCATTCCCCTGCTGTTGGCGCTCATTGAATGGGGGGCAAAGTATGACCCCCACACCGCCGCACCCCCAGCTTTTATCGAGAGAATCCAAAAAGACCGGAAAGGTTTGATGGAGGACTTGCGGCGAAACCTGCAACCAGTTTCTGAACCACCCAAAACCCACAACAAATCCTCACTTCGCGAACGCCGGAAACAGCCCCTAAAATAGTCTTGAACAGAAAAAAACACCCATGTCCCAAACCGACAACCCCACGCTGAGCGCCGAAGAGGCCCAGGAATCTTCAAAAATTCTGCGCACCATGGCGGGGGAACTGAAAAAGACCTTTTTTGGCCCTGATCTGGTGCCCATGTTCATTGTGGCGTCGCTGGTGGCCGATGGCCACACCCTGCTCACCGGCAACCCCGGCACTGGCAAAACCGTGTTGGCCAAGGCTCTGGCCCGCATTGTGGGGGGCACGCAGAACCGGGTGCAGTTCACCGTGGACGTGATGCCCTCGGACATCACCGGCAGCCACATCTTCAACCAGAAAACCCAGAACTTCGACCTGCGCCTTGGCCCCATCATGACCAACATTCTGCTGGCCGATGAAATCAATCGCGCCGCCCCCCGCACACAGGCCGCCCTGCTGGAGGCCATGGCCGAGCGGCAGGTGACCATGGACGGCAAAACCCTGCGCCTGCCCCAGGTGTTTCACGTCATCGCCACACAAAACCCCCTGGAGATGGAAGGCACCTATCCGCTGCCCGAAGCCCAACTGGACCGTTTTCTGGTGGGGCTGATGATTTATTATCCCGACGCCGCCAGCGAGAAAAAAATCCTGCTCTCACAACGGCTGGTGCATCCGCTGGAAAGCGTGCAGGAAGTGGTTTCGCTGGAGGGCCTGCGCACGCTGATTGACCGCGCCAAGCGGGTGGCCGTGAGCGACATGGTGGCGAATTATCTGCTGCGGCTGGTGGCCGCCACGCGTCAGGCCAAGGAGTTCCAGTTGGGGGCGGGGCCCCGTGGCTCGCTGGCGCTCATGCGGGTGGCCCAGGTGCTGGCGCTGTTTGAAGGCAAAACCTTTGTGGTGCCCGATCACGTCAAAACCGCCGCGCCTTATGTCATGGCCCACCGGGTGATCATCCACACCCACGAACCCACCAACCTGGAGGAAAACTTCTCCCGCGTGCTGGCGCTCACCCAGCGGACGCCCGTGTCATGAACCCGAAAACAGCAAAATCCCAGTCCACGGAAGGGTTCTGGGTGTTGCTGTTTCTTTCCTGCGCTGGTGCGGGGCTGCTGTTGCGGTCGGGGGGAGACGGCCCGCTGGGCATCCGTCTGTTTTTCATGGCGTTGTTCGCTCTGTTGTTTTTCTGGAGTCTGCTGAGCCTGCTGAACCTCAGGGGTTTTGCTCTGGAAAGCCACTTTCCCGTGCATCTGCGGCGATACGACCAGGGTTACTGGCACATGGGCATGATTCCCCGACATCCGCTGGGGGGGCTTTTTCTGTTTGCGCAGGACACCACCACCGGGGGACTCACCCACCTGCCGCCCCC
>CAYJOG010000041.1:9217-11962 GCA_964371695.1 uncultured bacterium | reverse complement strand
AGGCCAATGACCGTCACGGTGATGCTGAGGGCGAAGAAGAGTTTCCTCTTGCCCATGAAATCGATTTGTTTTTGGTGGCGGCTCATGCCTTGGCCCCCTTGGGCTCAGCTTTTCCAAACCAGTTGTTTGTGGCGGTCACTTTGCCCTGCACCGCCCTGAGCAGCAGTTGGGTGACAAAAAGTCCGGAGAACAACGAGGTGACCGTGCCCAGCGACAGGGCCACGGCAAAACTTTTTACCGGCCCCGTGCCCAGCAGATAAAGCACCACACCGGCAATCAGCGTGGTCATCTGGCTGTCCCAGATGGCCACGGCGGCGTGTTCGTGACCATCCATCACCACGTTGCCAAACACACCCCGGTTCGCCACTTCGTCTCGGATACGCTCGAAGGTGATGATGTTGGTGTCCACCGCCATGCCGATGGAAAGAATGAACCCGGCGATGCCCGGCAGTGTCAGGGTTACTTCCAGCAGCGCAAACAAAGCCGCCAGCACCAGCGTATAAATCGCCAGCGCCACACCGGCCAGCAGGCCCGGAATGCGGTAATACACCGCCATGAAAATCAGCACCAGCACCAGACCCGCCGCAAAAGCCAGGGTGCTCTGGCGAATGGCCTCTGCCCCCAGCGTGGGGCCGACCACCCGTTCTTCTTCGATCGAAAGCGGCACAGGCAGGGCGCCGGCATTGAGCTGGCGCACCAGCCGCTGGGCTTCTTCCTGGGTGAAATCGCCCGTGATTTGCCCGCTGCCGCCATAAATGGCGCTGCGGATGACCGGCGAGCTGATCACTTCGTCATCCAGCACGATGGTCATCATCTTGCCGATGTGGGTGGCGGTGTGGTTGCCAAAACCGTTGGCGGCCTTGCTGTTGAGCTTGAAACCCACGTTCTGCCGGTTAAACCGGTCTGCCTCCACATGGGCCTTTTGCAGGTCATCGCCCCGGATAATCACTTCCTTATCCTTATATACATGCACCGGCTTTTCGCGGTCGGCGAAATAATCGTCTTCGTCATAACCCTTGGGCAACACCGCCGGGTCTACCGCGCCGGTGGGGCGTTTGTCTGCTTCTTCATCTTTTTTCTTTTTCTTGCTTTCCTTTTTCTTCACCTTTTCGAGAACATCAGGGTGAAGCTGCTCATAGGCGGCGAGGCGGGCAATGCGCATGTTGTCATCGGCTTCACCCAGCACTTTTTTGCCGGGCGCAAAAAGGCTGCCGTTTTCCTTGGGGTCGCCGGTGTCCACAAACACCATCTGGGCGGTTTTCACCAGCAGGTCCACCACTTTTTTGGGGTCTTTTTCGCCGGGGATTTCTGCGGCGATCATGTCTTCACCCACGGTGGACATTTCGATTTCCTTGCCCGTGTTGCCCACAATGCGGCGCTCCACGTTTTCCATCACGCTTTCCATCACGTTTTCGCGTGTGACACCCTTTGGGGCCTTGCTCATGTCGGCCCTGAGCACCAGCGAGATGCCGCCCTGCAGGTCCAGCCCCAAGGTAAAGGGCCAGGTGAAGGGTTCGTCCCCCTGCACATTCTGCCGGGCATGCAGCCCCAGCACCGCGAAGCTGGCCATCACCGTCAATAAAAGAAAAACCCATTGTGAACGTGTTGATTTCATGGAAATACACCCCCCCCTTGGGGGCGGCACAGTTTAGGACCGTGCCCAATGGGGTGTCAACGAGGCTTTGGGCCGAAATTCAGCTCCGTTATTCCTTCGTCGCTACGCCCTCAAACCAGCCCTCCAGCAAAAGATTCCGCTGAAAGTTCAGGCTCAGGCCGTTTTTGGCCAGTTCGTCAAAAAAATTGCTGCGGTTGAGCGCCCGCTCGTCTTCATCCCTGGGTTCAATGCCAAACATGGAGCTGAGCCAGTCGGACACACCCAAAAGCGAATACAGGTCTTCTGAAATATCCTCGAACACAAAAACCCCGCCCGGTTTGAGCACCCGCGCCACCTCGGCCACCCCCTGCTGCCACGCCGCCACGCCGGTGCAGGCATTGATGCCCGCCGCCACGTCAAAAACAGCGTCGTCAAACGGCAGGGGCAGACACCCCCCGGCCACCCACTGCACCCCCTGCAGCACGGGCAGCCCGGCGTGTTCGCTGGCATGGGGATTCAGCCCCATCATGCGCCGGGGCTTGAAACGCCGCTTCAACTGGGTCAGCAGGTGCCTGTCTGGCCCACCCAGATAAAGGACATGTCCGTACATGGGTCTGCCCGCCTCGGTCCACAGGCGGCGGATCATGTCGTCGGTGGTCCACCGGCGCAGGGGGTTTTCGGTGAGCAGGCGCTGCAAAAGGTCCATGAGCCAATAAATTATCTCACATTCAGTTCATTCAAGCCGGGTTTGACGCCAGGGGGCCGCCTGCCTAAAACTCATCTCATAAAATCCCTCCATGGATTTATTCGACCGCCGTGGGCGGAAATGAATTCCACCCACGAGCGCGAAAACCTTCGGTTTTCGAAGCAGGCCATCCAGGCCTGCCACAAGCCATCTCTTTGACATTTATTAGATGGCTTCTAAACTCCCTGGGTCCATTATGGTCAAGGGTCTTTACACAGCCGCCAGCGGCATGTCTTCACAGCAACTCCAGGTGGACATGATTGCGGGCAACTTGGCCAATGCCAACACCACGGGTTACAAGCGCGAGACCATGGCGCTGAAGTCCTTTCCCCAGGTGTTATTGCGGCGTTTTTATGACTATCATGTGATGCTGGGGGCCAAACGGGGCGGCGAAGCCGACCTGGAC
>CAYJOG010000041.1:0-9207 GCA_964371695.1 uncultured bacterium | reverse complement strand
CCCCTCGCCTCTCTGGCCCATGATTTTCCCTACAGCCAGATTCAAAAAAGTTTTTCGCCCAACCAAAAAGCCGACCACCCGGATTTCATGGACATGAAATCGCACCCGACCCGGCCTTTTGGTCAGGCGGTGGACCTCGCCCCCAGCATCGGCTGGATCAGCAGCGGCTCGATTGTGGATGAAATCCGCACCTTTCACGCCCAGGGTGATCTGGTGGAAACCGCCAAACCCCTGGACCTCGCCCTGTTTGGCACGGGGTTTTTCAAGGTCAGCACGCCAGAGGGCATTCGTTATACCCGCAACGGCAATTTCACCATGAACGCCCTGGGCGAACTGGTGAGCCACGGCGGCCACCGGGTGCTGAGCGACCAGGACCTGCCCATTGTGCTGAACACCCGGCAGGAAGTTTCCGTGACCCGCGAAGGCTTTGTTTACAGCGGTCAGACCCAGATGGCCAAGCTGGCGCTGGTGGATTTTGAGGACTACAAAACGGCCATCGCCAAAGAAGGCGACAGCCTGTATCGCAAAATCACCCCCGGTGTGCCCGAAACCGCCCCCCTGAACCTCACGGTGCAGCAAGGGTTTCTGGAGCAGGCCAACGTGAACATCGTGGACAGCATGGTGGGGCTGATTGCCGCCATGCGCACCTATGAAGGCAGCCAGAAAGTGATTCAGCAGGCCGATGACACCATTGGCCGCGCCCTGGAGGTTGGAAGGCCAGTGTAAAAATTTGAACAATGAGCCGAAAATTGTCCTACAATGACATAACTACCTGTGGCGAGACACGGCCGGACCCTAACGGGAAGCCTGGGGCGCGGAAGACGGAAACGCCCATCCCACAGACAACAGGGAACTCCCCTGCGCGTTTGAACAGGCACACAGAACAGACACAAAACCACCAAAAAGGGGTTGATCTTTTATGATGAGAGCACTTTTCACCGCTGCCACCGGCATGAAGACCCAGCAGTTCTTCACCGACATCACCTCCAACAACCTCTCCAACGTCAACACCCATGGCTTCAAAAAGGCCCGGCCCAACTTTCAGGACCTCGTGTATCAATACATCAAAGAGGCCGGTTCGCCGGTGTTGCAGGGCAGCCAGAACCCCACCGGCGTCTCCGTGGGCCTTGGTGTGAAGCCCGAAGCCACCGAAAAACTTTTCATGCAGGGATCGCTGCAACAGACAGACAACCCGCTCGATGTGGCCATTCTGGACCCCAGCGGCTCCAATGGCGGTTTCTTTCAGGTGCGCCGACAAGACGGCTCCATCGCCTACAGCCGCGACGGGTCTTTCAAACTGGACCGCGACGGCAATGTGGTGACCGCTTCGGGGTTCTTCCTGGAACCCCAGGTGACCGTGCCCCAGGACACCATTCAGGTGGACATCTCCATTGATGGCGTCATCAGCGTGTTGTTGCCCGGTCAACCCGATCTGCAGCAGATCGGCCAACTGGAACTGGTGAAGTTCATCAACCCCGGCGGCCTTAAAAACCTTGGCGGCAACCTGCTGGGCGAAACCGTCGCCAGCGGCCCCCCCCAGGTGGGCCAGCCCGGCCAGAACGGCTTTGGCACCGTGCAGCAGGGTTTTTTGGAAACCAGCAACGTGCAGATCGTGGACGAAATGGTGCATCTGATTCTCGCCCAGCGCGCCTTTGAGGCCGACAGCCGGGCGGTGCAGACCTCCGACGAAATGCTGGGAATAGCCAACCAGCTCAAACGGTAAAACCAAATGAATAACAGAGCCAACGGTGCGTGGTGGATGGTGATGGTGTTCATTGCCCTGGCCTCCCCCACCCTGGCCGGACCCCTGGTGGCCGACACGCTGGTGCTCAAAAACGAGCGCTACACCGTGGCGGACGTGTTGCCCGCAGAGTTGCACAACAAACTCAACACCGGCCAGTTGTCCATGGCCCTGGGGTTAAGCCCGGCCCTGGGAAAACCCCAGGTGATGTCGGGCACCCTGTTGCTGGCGCGCCTCAAGGCCAAAACCGGCGCAGGATTCCTGAAAACCACCGGCCTGCGGGCGCCAGAGCGAATCCTCCTGAAGCGGCAGGATCAACAGGTGGATGCCCCAGCCCTGCTGGAAGCCCTTAGCGCCCCGGACAGTCCCTTCGCCAAGGCCCACCCCGGTTTTCGGGCGATGGCCAAGGAGCCATTCAATCCCATGATCCTGCCTACGGGCCGCCTGACACTCAAAGTGCCCAGCGCCCAGCAGCCCATGGTGGCGGTGAGTTTTGGCGGCAAAGAGTTGCACCGCGTCAACCTGGACCCCTATTTCGATTTTCAACTGCCCTCGCTGGTGGCGGTGCGCGGCATCTCGCGGGGCGAAACCCTGCGCCAGGAAGACGTGCGCCCCATGTGGGTGTCGTGGCGGCAAAAGACAAGCCCCCTTTCGGTGGAACAGGTGGGCGGCAAGTTGGCCCGCCGGGCCATTCCCCCCGGTGCGGCGGTGAGCGCCGACCTGCTGGGCCAGCCCCTGCTGGTGCGACGGGGTGACACGGTCAAGGTGCTGGCTCGCCGGGGCCGTCTGGTGGTGTCGCTTTCGGGTCAGGCGCTTTCCAGCGGCGGCGAAGGCGAAACCGTGCGGGTGCGCCACGCCGGCCTCAAGCGGGTATTCACCGCCCTGGTGCTGGAAGAAGGCCTGGTGAGCGTGGCGGGCAACAACCCCACGGGAGAGGTAAACTGAGTGGTCATGGATTTTTTTTATAAACCCCTGTTCATTTCCCTGGCTCTGACAGCCGCGCTGGCGCTTGCGCCTCCCGCCCTCCGGGCGTCGGAGGGGTCTCTTTTTCCGCTGGATGACGCCAAGGCAAACCTGACCACCGACCAAAAAGCCCTGGGCATTGGCGACTTGGTGACCATTCTGATTTCGGAACGGGCTTCGGCCTCTGACACCAGCTCTCACACCACCAGTCGCAAAGCCAAGTCCGAGCCCAAAATTGAAACCTCCAACATGAAAATCCTGGGGGATATTTTTGGCAAGCTGGGCATTGAAAACGAAAACAGCTCAAGCGGCGGCGGCACCACCACCCATTCGGGCACCCTCTCCGCCCAACTCACCGCCCGCGTGGTGGATGAACTGCCCAACGGCAACCTGCTCATCGAGGGCCGCCGCGAAATCGTCATCAACAACGAAAGCCAGTTCATCAAGATCACCGGCCTCGCCCGCATCAAGGACATCGGCCCTGGCAACACCATTCAGAGCACCCTGCTGAGTGACGCCCGCATTTCTTATTACGGCAAAGGGCCCATCGCCGAAAAAGGCAAACAGGGCGTGCTGCAAAAACTCTTCGACATCCTTTTTTGACCATGACCCAACTCAAACCCATATTCCTGAAAGTCCTTTTGCTGGGGTTTTGCGCCGCCCTGATGCTGCAGCCCCCCGCCATGGCCGCCATGCGCATCAAAGACCTCGCCCGTGTGGAAGGTGTGCGCGGCAACCAGCTTTATGGCCTGGGTCTGGTGGTGGGGCTGGATGACACCGGCGACCAGGACCTTTCCGTCACCCGACAGATGATGACCAATCTGGTGAACCGCCTGGGGCTGAACGTGCCTTCTACTGATCTGGCTGCGGGCAACGTGGCGGCGGTGATGGTGACCGCCGAGTTGCCCCCCTTTGCCCGGCCCGGCGACCGGCTGGACATCACCGTGAGCAGCATTGGCGACGCGGAAAGTCTCGACGGCGGCACACTGCTGCAAACCCCCATGCAGGCCGCCAACGGCAAGATTTATGCCGTGGCCCAGGGCGCGGTGAGTCTGGGGGGCGTGGACCGCACCAAGCGGCAGCAGCGGGGCGCGGGCAACGTGCGCACCACCGCCAACCTGCCGGGAGGGGCCTTTGTAGAGCGGGCTGTGCCCATGGAAGTGGCCAAGAACCAGACCGTGAGCGTGGTGCTGCACAAGGCAGATTTCACCACCGCCGAACGGGTGGAAAACGCCATCAATCAGGCCTTTGGCCCCGACACCGCCATGGCGGTGGACATGGGCACCATCGTCACGCTGATGCCCGAAACCTACAAGGGCCACGCCGTAAAATTCATCGCCCACCTCGAAGCCCTCGAAATCAGCGCCGACGCACGGGCCCAGATTGTCATCAACGAACGCACCGGCACCATCGTGATCGGCGGCGACATGGATATTCAGCCCGTCACCATCGCCCACGGCACCCTGTCCATCACCATCGAAGAAGACAGCGCCACGGTGGACAAAACCCCAGAGTTGTCTGCCATGGGGGCCGAGGACCTCTCCGGCAGCGCCACGGCCTCCAATGCCATGAACAAAGAAAAAGAACCCCGCCACGAATATCTCATGAGCCTGCGTTCCAACGGCAAACGGGCCGTGAGCACCCGCGAACTGGTGGAACTGCTCAACCAGCTCGGCGTCACCCCCAAAGACGTGGTGGCGATTCTGCAGGCGCTGAAAGCCGCCGGGGCGCTTAATGCCGAAATCAAGATGATGTGACCATGAACCCTCTCCCTCCCCTTCCGGGTTTGCCGCCCACGCCTGCCCCCCACCAGGCGATTCCCCTCCAAAGGGGCATTCCCCTCACGCCGCCGGGCCAGGGCCTGCCCTTCAAATCCAAAAAGCTGAACTCACTCAACGGCGCAAAATCAGACCCCAATCCCCTGGGTCTTCCCCTGCCCCCCGACAAGGGCATCGCGCTTGGCCCCAAAAAGAACTCGCCGGAGGACGTGAAAAAAGCCGCCTCCATGATGGAAGGTTTCTTTTTGTCCATGCTCTTTAAAGAAATGCAGAAAACCGTGCCCAAAGGCGGCCTGCTGGACGGCGGGTTCGCCGAAGAGGTCTTTCGCAGCATGATGTATGACCAATTGGGTGAAGAAGCCGCCAAAGGGGGCGGTCTGGGCCTGGGCGACATGATGCTGGAACAACTGGCCCCCCTGGCGGCCCAGGGCGGTTTGACGCCTGAACAGACGACTGCCGTTTTTGGAAACACTCAAGTTCCCCTCAACATGGACGAAAAGGTGAACGATGCCCGGTAAAAGTCTTGAAAATTTGCTGGACGTGCAGATCGAACAGTTCGAGGCGCTCCTGAGCGCCAGCGAGGCGCTGCAACACGCCGTCATCCACAACCGCCACGAAGACCTCACCGTGGCCATGGAGCGGCTTTCTGTCGCCCAGCAGGAACTGGCCGCCACCGAAGCCGAGCGCATGGCGCTGCTGGCCCAGGAGGGCAAGGTGGAACTCTCCATGAGCCAATACATCCTGCAAGCCGAACCCAGCCGCCGCGAAGGCCTCACCGGGCGCTTTGCCCGCATCAGCCAGTTGGTAAAAACCCTCAAGGACATGCAGGAGGCCAACACCCTGCTGCTGCGCGAAGGTCTGTCTTACATCCAGGCCCAGCTCGGCGCGGTGTCTCCCAAAAAAATGGCCCTCACCTACACCCGCCAGGGAAAACCCATGGCGCCGCCCGGCCTGTCTGTGGACAAGGAGGGTTAACCGATGCGCAGCACCTTTTTTGGACTCGAAACCGGCAAACGCGCGCTGCAAACCCACCAGCGCGAGCAGGACACCATTGGCCACAACGTGAGCAACGCCTCCACGCCGGGTTATTCCCGCCAGCGTGCGGGCACCGCCTCTACCACGCCGCTTTATCCTTCTGATCTCACACGGCTTTACAGCCCCGGCCAGATTGGCACCGGCGTCACCATCACCGACGTCATCCGCATCCGCGATGTGTTCATCGACACCCAGGTGCGCCGCACCAACCATGGCACAGGAAACGACGACGTGATGGCCACCACCCTGCGGCAAATCGAGTCGGTGTTCAACGAGCCGGGCGACGAAGGCATCAGCACCGCGCTCAACAATTTTTTCAACAGTTGGCACGAACTCACCAAACAGCCGGAGAACATCGCCGTGCGCACCGCGTTGCGCGAAGTCTCCAACACGCTGGTGGACACTATCCAGCAGGTGAACTACAACATCCGCCAGATTCAGATTGACGCCGACACCCAGATGAAACAGAAGGTGAACAACGTCAACCGAATCAGCTTTGAAATCGCCGACCTGAACCAGAAAATCGTCAAGGCGGTCAACCACAACGACAATCCCAACGACCTCTACGACAAACGCGACGTACTGGTGGACGACCTCTCCAAACTGCTGGAGGTGCAGGTGTTGAACACCGAGCAGGGGCAGATCGCCGTGCTCACCGGCTCTGGCACCACCCTGGTGCGCAACGATCACCAGTTCAAGCTCTTCACCGAAGCCCAAAGCACCAACCAGACCATCGCCGCCACCCGCAACGAAAAAACCGCCATTTTCAGCAAGATCGTCAGCGAGGACAACCTCAACGCCGTCAAGCCCGTATCGGGTGAGTTGGGAGGCCACATCCAGGTGCGCGACGTGGTGGTGCCCGAAGTGCTGGACCGCCTGGACGAGTTTGTGGAAACCCTGATCACCGGTGTGAACAGCGTACACAGCCGGGGCTTTGGCCTGGATGGCACCACCCGCCTCAACTTTTTCGCAGACGACAAAGTGGTGATTCCCCTCACCGGCGTGCTCAGCCCCACCTGGCGGCACACCAACACCGGCACAGAACAGTTCCCGCAGAACCCCCCCATCACCACCAACACCCTGCTTTCCAGCCAGGGCATCTCCGGGTTCAACACCCTCACCATCAACAAAACCAAACTGGTCAACAGCGCCACCACCACCGAAACCATCAACATCGCCATCGGCGACCCCACCACCACCACCATCCGCGACGTGCTGAGCGCGCTTGAAAGCCAAGCCAACGTGGAAGCTTTTTTTGATGTCGAGGCCGGGCGCATCGTCATCCGGGGCGACGCACTGCAACAGCAGATCATCGAGTTTGGCCCCATTGGCGATGTGACACCGCCGGGCGATATTGTGGCGGCGTTTGGCGGTGTGCCCGGCACCGGCGTGCCCGTGAACCTGGTGGGCCTTGCGCTGCTGGACTATCCCGGCCTGCCGCTCACCGCCGCCAACATCTCCCTCAGCACAGGCGGTTTGCCTGCCAGTGTGGAACTGAAACAGGGCACTGACTACACCCTCAACGTCGCTACCGGCGACATTGCCCTCACGGCCTCCGGCACCACCCTGCTGGCCTCCAATGGCAACACGCTTTATGTGCGCCAGTCTCCCCCAGCCAACACCACCTTTAACCTGTTCGCCATGGTGCCGCCGGTTGTGCCACTCAACCCGGCCACCAACGCCATTGTGCCCGAAAGCGTTACCTTCCGGGCGGGTCACATTCCCAACGACGTCACCCTGGTGGATGGGCGGGATTTCACACTGAACGTGAACACGGGCGATGTCACCCTCACGGCGGCGGGTGTGGCGATTCTCAATCAGAACGGCAACGCGCTTTACATGCGGCAAACCCAACTGAGCGGTGGCGGACAAAAAGATTTTTTCACCGCTGCCGGTTTGATGCAGTCGGTCACCACCCTCACCAGCCACGATTCCGACGCCGCCAGCCGCCTGCGGGTGGCCGATGAAATCCAGTCGGACGTGAACAAAATCGCCGCTGCGCCGTCTTTCGCCAACCTGCCCGGCGACAACGTGATCGCCGTTGAAATCGCCCGCCTGCAAAATGACCTGAAACTTTCCGGCGTCAAGGATCAATCCCTCTCGGTCAAACACACCTCCACCTACACCACCTTTTTCAACAGCACCATCGCCGAACTGGGCCTGGACTCTCAGGCCGCGCAAAAGTCTCTGGCCAACAACACGCTCATCCTTCAGGAGTTCCTGAACCGGCGCGAAGAAATCAGCGGTGTGAACCTGGACGAAGAACTGACCCACATGATCGAAGTGCAGAAGTCCTACAACGCTGCG
Organism: uncultured bacterium; assembly: GCA_964371695.1. GTDB lineage: Bacteria > CAYJOG01 > CAYJOG01 > CAYJOG01 > CAYJOG01 > CAYJOG01. Next base: position 1,383 of record CAYJOG010000041.1, on the reverse strand, counting down.
GCCCGTTTTGTCACTGTTACCGACGAAATGCTGGAAACCATCATCCTGCGCATGGGCATTGTGGGCCGGTAATCCGACTTGAACGGTTGTAGAAGCCATCTCATAAATGTCAAAGAGATGGCTTCTGGCAGGCCTGGATGGCCTGCCCCGAAAACCGGAGGGTTTAAAAACCCGCAGGTTTCCGCGCTCGTGGGCGGAATTCATTTCCGCCCACGGCGATCGAATAAATCCATGGAGGGATTTATGAGATGAGTTCTACGGTAAAATCACTTACCGTGCCCTCGGTCTTCAAAAAATGCTGCTGTTTCCTGGCCCTGTGTTTTGCCCTGGGGTCGTCTGACGCAGGCGCAAGGGCCATGACCAAGCCCCGCCCCATTCCTGCACCTTGCTGGATCACCCTGCCCCCCGTCAAGGACGTGTCCGGCTCTGCCCGCGTGATGGTGTGCGGCCTGGGGTTAAGCCCCAAGGCGGTCAAGCAGTTTTCCACCCAATGGACCAAAAGCCACGCTCCCCGCAAAAACACGCCCCCCCAACCCTTGGGGAACCTGCTGATGGAAGCGGCCATGGGCCTGTGCAGCCGGTGGTATGCCCAGAAACCCGGCGAACTGGCTGCCTGCGCCAACAAAAAACGCCAACAACTGAGCAACCGTGTGCGGCTGCCGCCCAAACCCAAACCCGTGCCCCCACCCGACGCCGAACTGGCGCGGATAGAGCAACACTGCCTGGAAACCTATGCGGGTCAAACGGAAAAAATCAAAACCTGCATGGTGGCGCAACTCACCGCCCTGCGAAGGATTCCACCCAACCTGCTGGATGGTGTGCCCGAACCAGACCGCTCCAGGGCCAAGAACCACTGCGATCGGCTGGCGGGCGACGACCGGGAGTCTTTTGTGGCCTGCCTTCAGGTGCAGGCCGAACGCATCCGCCGGTTTCAGCCGCCGGACACCCCCAAGTTGCCCCACCACCGTGTTTCTGGCCTGCGGGGGCCGGGCAAAAAATTTATTGGGATTGCCGGGGCGGATTTTATTACTGTTTTTATCAGGCCCTGCTCAACGAAAAACCTTAGAACCTGTTTTAAAAGTCCGTCGTGGACTTTTAAAACCTACCCGCTGGCGGGGGCACAGCCCCCTTGCGGGGCGAAAACCTCAACTTTTTCAAAGTTTCGGTTTTCGGGTGCGGTCATCCCTGACCGCAAGAGCCTGTTTTGCAAGTTTTTTGACTACTTTTAATACCAATGAACATTCAAAACAGCAGGAATGTTCATTGGTTTTAATGGCCTTGCCGTTCATCGTGAACGGCTGCGGCCCGGCGCGGCGCAGGCAAAGCCTGCTTGCGCCGCGAACACCTCCGGCCCACAGGATTGTTTCAAAAGTTCCTCCTGAA
>CAYJOG010000040.1:0-11980 GCA_964371695.1 uncultured bacterium | reverse complement strand
GGACTTTTAAAACCCAACGCCTTCGGGGGCAAAGCCCCCTCGGCGTGGCGAAAACCTGCGCTTTTTCGAAGCTCCGGTTTTCGTATGCGGCCATCCATGGCCGCAAGAGCCTGTTTCTCGTGCGCCATGTTTCACATGGCCTATTTTTAAAACAGGCTCCCCGCATCAGCAAAACCCTGACAGTATAAACGGCCCGCCTGGGTGGCATGGTTGTGAACCCTGTCTGAGTCACGGCGGCTTCATTTGCCCTCTCCCTGAGGGAGAGGGCGGGACGAGGCCGAACGGATGTGAGGCCGCTGTCCGGGTGAGGGGGAACGAAAACACTTGAAAATTGAGGGGTTTTTGCGTCCAGCCGTCCCCCCTCACCCGCCTCAGGTTTCGCTTTGGCGCAACCTTCGGCTGCCCTCTCCCTCAGAACCTGTTTGAAAAGTCCGTCGTGGACTTTTCAAACTCCCGGCAGGCGGGGGCAAAGCCCCCTGGCCGGGGCGAAAACCTCAGTGTTTTCAACACTTCGGCTTTCGTTGCAGGCCATCCCTGGCCTGCCAATCCTGTTTGAAAACAAATCTTCATTCGTTTTCAAACAGGCTCTCAGGGAGAGGGCAAAAAAATCAGGCGCTTTCTGTGGTGAAATGTCCTTGAAATTGACGCCCTGGACGGCTTTTTGCGCCACAGGCTCTGCTTAACCCAAAGGGTTGTTTATTCCCCCCGCCCCAGGCCGCACCACAGGGCGTGGTGGTCCAGGCCCCCCTGGCCGCCGTCCAGCAGCGGGGCCTGCGCGCTGTCCAGCGTCAGGCAGCCCCCCGTGGGGCCACCCCGCTTGCTCAACACGTGGTCCAGCACCCCCGTGCTGTTGGTCCACACCAGGGGCGGCGCTCCGTCCTCGCTCAGATACACAAACCCCTTGCCCGCCCCCGCCATGGCGTTCCAGTAAGCTTCGCTTTCGTCGTCCTGACCGGGTTGGCCGTTTTTCTGGTCCACGGCGTGAAAGGGGTCCAGGTTCATGTCCCCCGCCACCAGCACTTGACGGGCTTCTTTCGCCGCCCCCTCGAACACGGCTTGCAGATGCGCCCGACGGCAGGCGGGGCTGGCGCTGTCGGGGTGGCCGTTCACCAGACGCACCGGCCCCAGGGGGCCGGTGGCGTCCACATAAGAAAAGCTGAAGCCGCTGTCGCATCCCGCCGGGGGCGGCACCGCCACCAGCGGCCCCGCAAAGGCCCAGCCGCCCGATTTTTTCAGACCCACGCATTCATAAAAACCCTCGGCGCAGCGGTGGTCATAGGCTTGCCCCAGCAGGCGGGTGATCTGGTCTGGCGCGGTCTGGTCCGCCCCCGCCGAGGGGTGGCACACCGTGCCCGGCCTGGCCCCGGCGGGGGTGCGGCACTGGCGGGTTTGCAGCACTTCCTGCAACAGCACCACGTCGGGACTGAGCGCGGCCAGATTGCGGGTGAGCGCTTCTTCCACCGAAACCCGGCACAACTTGTAGACGTAGAGGCCGCCGCAGTTGATGACATCCACGTTGCCGATGTTGGCGCTGAGAAACGTGACCTTGCCGCCCATTGCCAGAGGTGGCGGCACGCACCGGCCCCCCTTTCCCAGGCGCGACACACCCACCAGCATCTGACCCGCCGGACAGGCCGTGAGGGCCGAGCGCGCACCGGCTCTTTGGAAAGAAAAACACAGGCTCATCAAAAACACCGTGGCCGCGCTGATGAAAAATCGCTGCTTCATGCCCATTGCTGTCAGATTTATGAAAAAAGCTGAGGAATTACAGGGGGGGTTTAACGTAGCCCCGGCGTCTCGCCGGGAGTATTGGCCGCGCCAGAGGCGCGCACCAAGCAATTTTTTTGCCCTGTTTCCCCGAAAAACATTTGTTTTGTGCCGCCTGCGGCGGTTTTTGTTCTCCCGGCGGAGTTTGAGCGGAGTCTCTCTGGATGCCCATTGGGGCATCCAGCCGCGAGAAGGCGATAGCGCCGGGGCTACAGAGAACCTGACAGCAATGCGCTTCATGGCTCCAGCCCCCAGGCGTCCAGCGCGGCCTTGAGCGCCGGTTCTTCCCCGGCCACCTGGGCCAGGTCCTCGCCCCGATGCACCGCCGCCACCGCCGTCGCCAGAGCCTTGGCCCCCGCCGCCGGACCCATCGGGTGACCAAACACGCCGCCCCCCGCGTTCATGATGACATGGGGGCCGAACTCGCGGTAAAGCCGGGGGGCCATACCCGGATGCACACCGGCGCTGGGCACGGGAAAGGACGCCAGCAGGGGGGCCTCCTGCGTGAGGCGGTCGCGGATGAGGGGCGCCTCGGCGGCGGGCATGGGCAGCGTGTGGCTGCCCGCCGGAAACAGCACCGCGTCGGCCCCCGTCACGCGCATCAGCGTACCCAGCAGCAGGTTGGCGCTCAGGCCGTAATGGGGACTCTGAATCATGGCCCCCGACAGGGCTGGATGGGCAAAGACGGGGCAGTTCACGTCGCCGTCGCGGGCCAGGGCCTCCAGCGCGCCAAAGCCATAAACCAGCACGTTGAGCAAAAGCGCCCGCGCCCCCTCGGCGCACAGCCGCCGGGCTTTTTCCACCAGTTGATCGGTCCGGCCCGTGAGGTTCACCACGTGCAGGCAGCGGCGGCCGGTTTCGGCCTCGTGCCGCCGGGCCTGTTCGGCGATGGCCCGCACCCGCTCCACCGTGGGGCAGGTGACCAGATCGGGGTGGATTTCGTCGTCCTTGATGAGGTCCAGACCCTGGGCGGCGACATCGGCATAAACCTGGGCAAACTCGGCGGGCGCAAGGCCGATGCCCGGTTTGAAAATGGCCATGCTGAGCGGCCGCGCCGCCACACCCAGGCGTGCCCGCAGGCCCTCGATGCCAAACCGCGGCCCCGGCAGCAGGCGCAGCACGTCGGGCGGCAGGGCAACATGCACCAGCCGCAGGCGACCATCCAGGCTGGGTTTGCCAAACACCATGGTGAGCAGCGTGGCCACGTCGCCCTCGGTGTTGAGCGCGGGAAAACCCACGGTGAAGGTGATGGCGTTCTCCTCGCCCGGCAAAGGCCCGGCGTGCAGCACCGTGGCCCGGTGGCGGGCCAGATTCTCTTCTTGCCCCGCCAGCACGGGCGACCACGCCTCGGTGCTCTGGCCCCCCGCCAGTTTCTGGGCGCGGGCCATGGCCTGGGCGGGGTCTGCGCCATAAAAGTGATAGGTGGCCTCGATAAGGTGCGAGGACGCCACCAGCGACGGGTTGAACACAAAAGGGCCGGACATGGTGAACTTATATCACAGGCGGGAAAGAAGAAGATGGAAGTCGGAGGCTGGAAGGTGAAAAAAGAAAAGGCCCCCATCGTTCCCTCTCCCCAAAGGGGAGAGGGAACAGGAGGAAGCGGGAATGACATCAGGGACGATACTGCCTTTTTCTTTCACCAACCTCCAGCCGCCTGCCTTCGCTCTGCCCCTACAATACCCCTGCGTGATTGAGATCGAAGACCTGCACGTAACCTTCAATGGCAGCCCGGTGCTGCGGGGGGTGAACGGCCGCGTGGAAAAGGGTCAGGTGGCGGTGATTGTGGGGCCGTCGGGCGGCGGCAAAAGCACCCTGCTCAAAACCCTCATCCGTTTCATTCGCCCCCAGCGGGGCGTGGTGCGGGTGGGGGGCACGGACATCACTGGCCTGAACGAGCGGGCGCTCAGGCCCATCCGCCGCAACATCGGCATGGTGTTTCAGCACGCCGCCCTGTTCGACAGCATGACGGTAGAGGAAAACATCCGTTTTCCGCTGCACCACCACGGCCGCCTGGGCCGCCGCGAAAAAGACCGCAAGGTACACGCGCTGCTGGACGAACTGGAACTGGCCCAGGACCGCCACAAAATGCCCGGCGAGCTTTCCGGCGGCATGAAAAAACGCGTGGGACTGGCCCGCGCCCTGGTGCTGGAGCCCTCGGTGCTGCTCTATGACGAACCCACCACGGGCCTGGACCCCATCATGACCAAACACATTGACGAAATGATCCTGCGCACCCGCGACCAGTTTGACGTAACCAGCGTGGTGGTGAGCCACGACCTGAAAAGTGTCAGTCGCATCGCCGATCAGGTAACATTCCTGCATGGCGGCGTGGCCCTGGTGTTTGACTCCTACACGGCTTTCGCCGCTTCGCCCGACCCCACGGTGCGTGAATTTGTCGAGGCGTTCACCGGCTGAACACGCTTTTGTTTTGCCGGGTTTGTCAAAGCCGGGCGCGCATTACCGGAGAGTAAACACAAAGCCATGAGAGTCGAATCAGCATTCAAGGTGGGTGTGTTCCTGGTGGTGGCCATCATGATGGCGGTGGGATTGTGGCGTTTTCTCAACGACCCCCGGCGCAAGCAGGAGGGGTATGAACTGAAAGTGGTGGTGGCCAACGCCCAGGGCATTGTGCCGGGCACCTCGCTGCGCATGAGCGGCATCGCCATAGGCCATGTAGAAGCCACCGAACTGGACGCCCGCAACCGCGCCGTGTTCATCATGCGCATCAACAAGAACGTGAAGGTTTACAAAGGCTCGCATTTTCGCGTGGCGCTGGACAACCTGCTGGGGCAGAAAGTGGTGGAGGTGGTGCCCCCCACGCACCCCGGCGGGCGGGTTTATAAAGAGGGTCAGGTGATTGTGGTGCGCGAGACCGATCCGCAGATCAACGACCTGCTCATTCAGGCCAACAACGCCATGCTCAGCATCAACGCCCTGCTCAAGGACGTGCGTGGCGTGGTGGCCGACGCCAACCTGCAGGGCAGCGTGCCGCGCATGCTGGAGCAGTTCACCGAAGTAGGAGCCGAACTGCGCCTGACCGCAGCCACGGTGCGGGGCATCATCGAAAACAGCCGGGGCAACGTGGCGGGCACCATGACCCACGTGGAAAGTCTGGCGGGCAAGGCCGACGCCATGGCCGACACCATGGAGGACATTCTGAAAGACGCCAAGAACACCACCGCCCAGGCCAGCAAGATCATGACCGACCCGGAACTGGAACAGACCCTGAAAACCATGATGCAGGACCTCAAGGCCAGCACCGCCACCATCCGCGAATCAGTCCAGAGCCTGGGCAATCTGGTGCAGGACGAAGAACTGCAGGGAGACATCAAGGGCGCGGTGAAAGACGCCCGCACCGTGATGGCCACCGCCAACACCACCATGGACGACGCCCAGGACGCCATCGATTCATTCACCGGCCTGATTGAGGCGGTGAACAAGCTGGAGGTCAAACCCACCTTTGAAATGCGTTATGAAACCAGCCTGGACAAGATTCAGAGCGACATGAACCTGCGGCTGGCCCCCAAGGGCAGCGAGCTGTATTACGACATCGGCCTGAACGACGTGGGCGAAGCCAGCAGCACCAACCTGATGCTGGGTTTTCAGGCCCGGCCTGACACCTGGGTGAGCGGCGGCCTGAAGGGCGGCAAGCTGGGGCTGGGGCTGGAGTTTGAACGCAGCCCGGAACAGATTTACCGGCTGGAACTGGTGGACCCGAACAACCTGCGGGTCAACCTGCGCGGCTCGCGCAAAATCAGCGACAAACTGTTTTTGCAGGCGGGCATGGAAGACATGGTGGGCGATGACCGCTTCAGCCTGGGTCTGGTGCAGCGGTATTAGTTCATTTTGAAGAAATTTATGCACGCCGAAATTGTTCCCCCTCCTGTGCTTTGCATGGGAGAGGGAACGATGGGGCTTTTCTTTTTCCGGCTTCCAGCTTCCAGCTTCCAACCGCCTTTTCACTCCCGCCGTGATATGTTATGGCCATGTCCTCGGTCATGATTGAAGGTGTCAACGTGGTGCCCCTGCTGCGCATTCCAGACGAACGCGGCACCATTTTTCACATGCTCAAAAGCACCGACCCGCACTTTCTGGGTTTTGGCGAAATCTATTTCAGCTCGGTTTATCCCGGCGTGGTCAAGGGCTGGCACCGCCACCGCGACATGACGCTGAACTACAGCGTGGTCACCGGGCGCATCAAGCTGGTGTTGTTCGATGACCGCCCACAGAGCAGCACGCGGGGCAATCTGTTGGAGCTGTTCATTGGCGACCACAATGCCCGACTGGTTCAGATTCCCCCCATGGTGTGGAATGGCTTCAAGGGCATTGGCACAGCCGAGGCCATCGTGGCCAACTGCTGCACCCACCCCCACGACCCCAACCGCAGCGAACGCATGGACCCCTTCCAGAACCCCATTCCCTACGACTGGGCCAGGAAGGACCACTGAGAACCTGTTTTTAAAGTTTTTGTACCAATAAACATTCAAAACAGCGTGAAGGCTCAAAGCGGGTTTGGCCTTGCCGTTCTTCCTGAACGGTGGCGGTCGGCACCTTACAATCTCAACCCCAGGAGGCCCCATGTCACAAACCCCAACCGAAAAACTCAGCTTCGATGGTCTCATTTTCCAGTTCCTGAAAGTGGACCTGCGCGACCACGTCCTCACCCTCACGCTGGCCCGGCCCGAAAAGAAAAACGCCATACACCCCGTGATGGCCAGCGAGCTGATTTATGCCTTTGAAGCAGCGGGCCTGGACCCGGACATCCGCGTGGTGCTGCTGCGCGCCGAGGGCGACGTGTTCTGCGCCGGGGCCGACCTCGCGGCCATGTCCGGCAAGGGCGAACCCATCACCAGCACCGTGCCCAAACGCGGCGAACTGCATGAGATCAACCTGCGCATGACCGGCTGCCACAAACCCGTCATCACCCTGGCCCAGGGAGACGTGCTGGCGGGCGCGCTGATGCTGGTGGGCAACAGCACCCACGTGCTGGCCGCCGAGCAGGCCACCTTCAGCGCGCCTGAGATCAAGCGCGGCCTGTGGCCCCACATGGTGATGGCCAGCCTGTTCCGCGTGATGCCCAAACGCGCCGCGCTGGATTTCATTCTGCGGGGTTACAAAATGAGCGCCGCCGAGGCCGCCCGCCTGGGGCTGATCAACGAGGCCGTGCCCGCCGCCGAGCTGGAGCAGCGCGGCCAGGCCCTGGCGCAGGAAATCGCCGCCCTGTGCCCCACGTCCATCCGCCTGGGGCTGGAGGCTTTTCAGCATCAGGACCACATGGCTTTTGCCGACGCCATTCCCTATCTGTTCGACATGCTGCAAAAAACCATCGCCACCGAAGACGCCAAAGAGGGCATCATGGCTTTCTTTCAAAAACGCCCGCCGGTGTGGAAGGGCAAGTGATGGGCGCGCTGTTGCCGGGCCTGCTGGGCGCGCCGCCCGAAGGCGCTTTTCTGCGCCTGCGCCTGAGCACGGGCGACGTGGCCGAGGCCAGCGTGATGGGCGGCGCATTGTGCGCGCTGGGCAAGGGGCCGGGGGGCAGGCCGCTGGTGCTGGAGACGGGCGACGTGACCCAGGTGCTCAGCCCCGTGGCCCCCGGCAAAATCGTGGCCATCGGCCTGAACGACCGCCTGCACGCCGAAGAAATGAAATCCCCCCTGCCGGGTGAGCCGCTCATGTTCGCCAAGATGATCTCCGCCGTCACCGGCCCCGGCGCGCCCATTGTGCTGCCGCCCCAAAGCGCGCGGGTGGATTTTGAAGGGGAACTGGCGGTGGTGATGGGCGAGCGCTGCCGCAATGTAAAGGCCGAAGACGCCCAGTGTGTGGTGCGGGGCCTCACCTGCGCCAACGACGTGACCGCCCGCGACATCCAGATGAAAGACGGCCAGTTCACGCGGGGCAAGAGCTTCGACACCTTCTGCCCCCTCGGCCCGTGGATTGTGCCGGGATCCATCACGCAGCCCCGGCAGCTTGTCACCACTGTGAACGGTCAGGTGAAGCAAAACGCCAGCACCAGCCAGATGATCTTCGGCATCCCCGAAATCATCGCCGCCATCACCGCCGTGATGACGCTGGAGCCGGGGGACGTGATCCTCACCGGCACCTATCAGGGCGTGGGGCCGCTGGTGGCGGGCGACGTGGTGCGCGTGAGCATTGAGGGTGTGGGCGAACTGGAAAACCCGGTGAAGGGCTGAGAGGGGATTGTTGATTTACTGGGTGTGGCGACGAAGGGAAAGGGGGGTGTGCGAAGTCAACCGGGTTGGTGCGAATGGCCCTTCATTACAAAACTGCCCGTGAGGGGAAGGTCTTCCAATCGTGAGGACGCGCCCACATAAACCAGATATTTCCCCGGCTCCACAACCCAGTCTTCCGTTTCGGTGTCGTAACAAGCCAGGTCGCGGGCGGCAATCTCAAAGACCACCGGTTTTGTCTCGCCGGGTTTGAGGGTTATCCGTTTGAATCCCTTGAGCGCACGCTGGGGCCGCTCCACTTTGGAATCGGGAAAACCAACATAAAGCTGGGCGATTTCTTCACCAGCCATTTTGCCCGTGTTGGTGATTTCGGCGGTCACGGTAACATTCCCTGATGCGTCCGCTCGCGTCGGACTGATTTGCAGGTGGTCATAAACATAGTTTGTATAACTCAAACCAAAACCGAATGGGAACCGCGGCGCCAGTTTTTCTTTTTGCATGTGGGTGTAGCCGTGGAAGTAACCGTATCGGATGCGCCGCGCCCATTTGTTGAACGGCACGAGCTGGGCTTCGGACCTTGGAATGGTGAGGGGCAGTTTGCCGCTGGGGTTCACCTTGCCAAAAAGAATGTCCGCCAGCGCGTGGCCGCCTTCCATGCCCGGATACCACGCCATGAGAATCGCGGCCACGTCCTCTACCCACGGCTCCATGGTGATGGCGCTGCCGCCCTCAAGCACCACCACGCAGTTTTTGTTTGCCCTGGCCGCCGCCTGAATCATGGCCTGCTGTTTTTTGTCCAGGCCCAGGTGGTCGCGGTCGCCGCCTTTTGTGATGAGCGGAATGAACTCGCCCTCCTGCTCGTGGGTGAGGCCCGCCACCACAATGACCACGTCCGTGCCCCGTGCGGCGCGCGCGACTTTGGCGGGGTCCGGGCTGCTTTCATAAATCACTTCGGTGGTTTTTCCGGCGGCGCTGCGGATGCCCGCCAGCGGTGTGATGACATGGGGCGGCTTGACGGTGCTGCTGCCGCGGTCGCCAATATTTTCGGTGTCGGCCAGTTTGCCGATGACGGCGCTGCGCCTGATTTTTTGCGAGTCCAACGGCAGCAGGCCGCCGTCGTTTTTCAACAGCACCATGCTTTTTTGGGCAACCTCAAGGGCGAGCTTGTGGTGTTCCTTGCAGCCGACTTTGTTTTTGTAAAAGGAACGCTCCTTCCCGATTCCGTGAAAACGTGCGTGCTGGCGAATGATGCGGCGCACGGCGTCATCCACCACCGATTCGGGCACACGATGGAGCTGCACCAGAACCTTGAGCGGCAGGCCGTGAAAAACGGCGTTGGGCATTTCAATATCCAGCCCCGCCGCCGCAGAGTCACTGCCCCGCAGGGCAAACGTCCAGTCCGAAATCACAAAACCCCGGAAGCCCCATTTCGTTTTGAGGATGTCCGTGAGCAGGTGATGGCTGTGGCAGCAGTGGGGGCCGTTGAGCCGGTTGTACGCCCCCATGACGGAGGCCGCGCCCGCCTCGACACATTTTTTGAAATGCGGCAGGTACACCTCGTGCAGCGTGCGATCGTCCATGGACACGTCCACCCAGAACCGCGCGTTTTCAATGCTGTTGGCGGCGAAGTGTTTCACGCAGGCCATGACGTGGCGCTGGACGCCGCGCACAAGCGCCGCGCCCATCTCGCCGAGCAGGTGCGTGTCTTCGCCATAGGTCTCCTGCGCCCGACCCCAGGCCGGGTGGCGCAGCAGGTTGATGCACACCGCGCCCGACAGGTTTGCCCCCTGCGCGCGCGCCTCCGCGCCCATGGCCGCCCCCACGCGCTCCTCCAGTTCCGGGCACCAGGTTGCCCCCCGCGCCATGGTCACGGGAAAACATGTGGACGCATTCAGCATGACGCCACGGGGGCCGTCCGAGAACTGCACGGGCGGAATGCCGAGCCGCTCGCAACCCCCGGCGGGAAAAGGCGCGGAGCCGTAATCCAGCAACTCTGAAAGTGAGCCGCCGCCGCCCATTTGAAAAAGTTTTTCGTCCAGCGTCATGCGGGCGATGAGCGTGCCGATGAGTTCTTCGCGCCGGGCCTCGTCTTTTTCTTTCGCCACGTCGCTGAAACAAACCGCTTGGGGGGCGCTTTTATTCAACCGGTTTATTCCCCGCCGCTCTGGGTCAGTTGTTCCAGAAAACGCTCGCGGTTGCGCATGTGAGACGCCACGCCCCTTGAGAGTACCTGCCCCGCGATAAACCCGCCAAACACGGGAAACGAACAGTCCACGTTAAAGGTCCACACCTCCCGCGTCTGGGTTTCGGTCATGGGGAAGAGTTGCCACTCGCTGAGGATGTCGAAATAGTCGGTGAGAAAGTTGGGGCGAATCCTGGCGCGGCAGGTGAGGGTGTCGCCGCGCCACCAGGCCTCCTGTGTCCAGTTGAGCATGTCGGGCCGCACCACATGGCGCACCACCGGGGGAATCTCGGTGGCCGCGATGAACTCACACAGGTAATACCGCACGTCGCCCTGCATTTCGTCGCTGAGCACGTTGAAATCGGCGATGTCGGGGTGGGCGCGGGCGTAGAACTCCGGGTGCGAGAGGGGGTAGTCCACCTGGATGGTGTAGATGCGTTCCCAGTGGCAGGGCCACAGGGTTTCCAGCACGTGCGAGGCCATGGCCAAAGGTTAACACAGACAGTGGGGGGGGGGGGGGCCCCCCCCCCCCAAAAAAAAAAAATTTTTTTTTTTTTTTTTTTTGGGCGGGGGGGGCCCCCCCCCCCCCAAAAAAAAAAAAAAATTTGTTTCAGGCGGGCGGGGACGCCCGCCCCACTGAAAGAAAACAGAAAGTGGTGTGATGTTTGTTGTTTCAACTGGATTCCCGCCTTCGCGGGAATGACGGCGGGGAGTGATGGGGCTTTTTTCTTTTACCAACCACCAGTTTCCAGCCTCCCACTTCCCACTTCCCTCAAAAACAATACGCCCCTGTGCAGCCCTCATAAGACGCCCCGCCGCCGCCGGTGCATTTTTCGATGCACTTCTTGAAGACATCCCCCTCAAATGCAGAGCAGGTGTCCACGCAGTCGCCATCCGCGCCCGCGCCGCTGCCGCTTTGGCCCTTCTGGCTGAGGGTCACGTTGCGGGCCACAAACACCACGGCTTCTGTGCCCACGCCAAACTCCACTTTTTTGCCCTTCATGCCGCCGCCAAAGGCCGCTCCCAAAAGCGCCACGCCGCCAATGGTCTTGGCCGCGTTCCACTTTTTGCTCTGGGCCGTGGGCTGGGCGCTCAGGTCGATCCACTGGCCGCTCAGGGCCTGCACCCGTGTGGCGTTGAACGCCAGGCTGCCGCTTTTGCCCCAACCCTTGGCGGGCCGGGCCTCCAACACCACGCCTTCTGCGGCGGCCCCTTTTTCTATCACGGTCTGGCCGCTGATTTTCACGGCATCCAGCACCGAAAAACGCACCTTGTCGCCGGCGCGGTTGTTCTGAGAGCTGAGCACCTGTTCCAGGCGCAGGTGAATTTCGGTGTCGGCGGCCAGCACAATTTTGCTGGGTGCAGCGGCCCGGGCAGGCGGCGGCGCCGACGCCGGCGCAGAGGGTGGCGGCGCGGCCTGGGGGGCAGGCGCAGCGGCAGCGCCCAGCAGCAGCGCCTTCATGGCCGAGGTGGGCTTGGCCTCAAAGCCCGGTTTCAGAAAAAAATCCCCCGTGGCCTCGTTTGCTTTGACACCGGTGATCACCAGCCGCCCGGCCTCGGCGCCGTCATACATCAGCGCCAGTGTTGCGCCCAGGGCCACACCCTGGTTCGCGCCCAGCGAAACAATCATTTCGCCCTGGGGAGTGGTGCCGAGGACGACGCCTTCGGCGGCCAGAGCCGGGGCCGCCATGCCCAGCGCCAGCAGCAGGGCCAGAAGAAGGAATCGTGTTTTGTGTGTGGACATGGTGTGATTGTAATGGAAGGGGCGAAGCCTGTTGATGTCGCAGTCCCAAAAGACCTCCCGCGCCCATTACCCGGCCTGCGGCCACCCTCTCCCCGTAAA
>CAYJOG010000039.1:0-12066 GCA_964371695.1 uncultured bacterium | reverse complement strand
CTCCTGCACTTCAATGCCGTGGAACAGGCCCTTGAGCACCGCCTCGGCAGCGGCCTGCTGAAAAATGGAAAGGAGGCTTTTTTCCTGCGTCGTTTTCATTTCGGCGTCTGCGTCCTGCAAATACACCGCACACAAGCCTTGGATGGCGGGCAACTGAACCTCCTGCACAAATTGTTCCCGCACCAGAGGCTCCATCCAGGGGTGAAACTGCGAAAGTTTTTGCACTCTGGCCAGATAGGCCTCTTTGGCATGTTCCGGCCCCAGGGCCAGCTCGGCCTGCCCCGGCCCCCACCAGCCCTGGCGGGCAAACATCTGGCCCAGCACAAAACCGCTGTAATAGGCCCGGCCCAGCAGGGCAGAAAGCTTCTCTGCCGCTTCATTGGTCCAAAGTGTGCGCTGGCCTTCGGTGAGACCGGTCCAATATTCCCCCAGTGCTGCGGTGGCCTCTTTCTGCGTGCGGAACAATGTGTGGCGCACGCGGGTGGACAAATCTTCCCGCGCCTGGGCCGCCTGGGTGGCGGAGAGCGGCCGCGCTCCTTCCACCAGAGGGCCGGCAAAAAGCTCGGCAAAAACACGGGCGTCGGTGGCCGACAGCACATCCATGGCGGCCTGCCCGGCAGCCTTCAGGCCAATGCGGAACTGTCGCGAAATCCACCATGCCCCCAACCCCAGCACCGCCGCCAGCACCAGACCCAGCGCCAGCAACCAGTTCATTGCGGCAACGCCCTCACGGTGAAATCTCCCGGATGGGACAGGTCCAGCATCATCAGCCGGGGCGCAAACGCCTCCGGGTCGCCGCTGCTGAAAAATGACACGTTGCCTGTGCGCTCTGGTTCGGTGCGCAGCAGGTCTTTGTCCACCAGCAGTTTGCGCACCACGGCCACCGTGCGTTTGGCCGGGTCAATGAGTGTCACCGAGGCCCCGGCCACCTCCTGAATGATGTCCCGCACCAAAGGCAGGTGGGTGCAGCCAAGGATGATGGTGTCCACTTGGGCGTCTCGCAGCGGGGCCACGATTTCCTCCACCACATGAAACGTGGCCGGACTGCCCAACTGGCCTTCTTCGAGCAATGGAATCAGCTTGCTGCACGAGACACTGGTGAGCTGCAAGGTGGGGTCAAACCGTTGCAGGGCTTTTTCGTACATGCCCTGGCCGATGGTGCGCTGGGTGGCCATGAGGCCGATGTTGAATGTGTGGCTGACATAAAGGGCCGCCGAAAGGCAGCCGTAGTTGATGACGCCCACAATGGGCACCCGCAGGTGCTGCACCTGGGTTTTGCCCTCCGGGTCTTCATCCAGCAGCAGGCCAGAGAGCGTGTTGCAGGCAATCACGATCAGCTTGCAGCCCTGGCGCACCAGGGCGTCCACCAGTTTCAGGCCGCTCTGGCGCACGTCTTCTTCGGGTTTGTCCCCCAAAGGGAAATTGGCCGTGTCGGCCACATACACAAAATCTTCTTCAGGAAAAGCCCGCTGAAGCTCCCGCAGCAGGGTGAAGCCGCCAACGCCGCTGTCGAGCAGTCCGATGGGAGATTGACGCAGTTGCATGGCCAGGCCCCAGACAGGGTTTATGCCAGACCTCCGCGATAACCCGCCTGTTTCATACGGTCAATACCCTGGCGGATGCGCTCTTCGGGCAGGGTGAATGTCATGCGAAAAAACCCTTCTCCGGCGGGGCCATAACCGGTGCCGGGGGTGACGATGAGCGCGCAGTCGGCCAGCATTTTTTTGGCGAACTCCGCGCTGCCGATGCCCGGCGGGTTTTTGACCCAGAAATAGAACGTGGCCCTGGGCAGGTGAAACTCAAACCCCAACTCCCGCAGGCCCGCCGCCAGGGCGTCGCGCCGCCCCTGATAGGTTTTGCGCATGGCGGCCTGCGTGCTTTCGGGCAGGTTCAGCGCCGTGATGGCCGCGTGCTGAATGGCCTGGAACACACCGCTGTCTACATTGGTTTTGATGGTGCCCAGCGCCTGCAGCACCTCGGCGTTGCCCACGGCCATGCCAATGCGCCAGCCGGTCATGTTGGCGGTTTTGCTCAGGCTGTGAAACTCCACGGCCACATCCTTGGCCCCGGCGACCTGCATCACGCTCACGGGTTTGGCTTTCTCGTCAAAATAGACTTCGGTATAAGCCGCGTCGTGCAACAGAATCAGGTTGTGTTTTTTGCAAAAAGCCACGGCTTCTTCATAAACCGCCAGCGGCACAATGCTGCTGGTGGGGTTGTTGGGATAGTTCAGCCAGATGGCGCTGGCCTCACCCGCCACATCCGCCGGGATTTTTGAGAAATCCGGCCGGTAATCGTCTTCAAACGTCAGGGGAAACCGCACCGGCTCGGCCCCCGCCAGAATCGCCCCCACTTCATAAACGGGATAACCGGGGTCTGGCACCAGCACGGTGTCGCCTGGGTCGAAAAGCCCCAGATTGATGTGGGCGATGCCCTCTTTGCTGCCAATCAGGGCCAGCACCTCGTTCTCCGGGTCCAGCGACACACCAAATCGCCGCATGTACCACGCCGCCACCTCACGGCGAAAAACAGCCATGCCTTCATAACTGGGATATTGATGATTGGCGGCGTTGTGGGCCTCGCGGGTGAGGGTTTCGATGACCTCCGGGGGCGTGGGCAGGTCTGGGTCGCCAATGCCGAAGCTGATGACATCCTTGCCCTCGGCGATGGCCTGGGCCTTGAGTTTGTCAATTTCGGCGAACAGGTAAGGGGGCACGCGATTGAGGCGTTTGCTGCGTTTCATGGACTCTCCTTGGTGCCCAGCGGGTGCTGGCGCGAAAGCGGCGATAGTTTAACCCAAGGCTTCATTCTCCAAAGTCTTGAGGACATTTCCCTGTTCACCCGCGCCTGCTGTGGTTAAATAGCGCTGATGGACGGAACCACCGTGTTGATGGGGCTGGGTGGCCTGCTGCTGGGGGCTGGCGCGGGCTGGCTTGCGCTGAAGGTGTTCGGCAAGCAGTTTTTTGCCGTGGACGATGAATCCGGCCCGCTGGATACAGACCCCACCCTGAAGCTGCTCAAAAAGCAGTTTCACGAAGAACTGGCCGAAGCCCGCCAGAGCGAAGAAGACCTGACCCGCGAACTGGAAGAAGAACTGGCCGAGGATGAGACCGACCTCTCGGCAAGTTTGGCAGACCGTCAGGCCCAGGTGGATATTCTGGAGGAACGCCTGCAAACCCGCGAGGTTCTGCAGAAAGAAAGCTTTCAGGAATACAAAACCCGCGAGCGGAGTTTTCTGGAGCGCCGCCGCACCCTGCGGGAACTGCGCGACGGTCTGGTGCAGCGCATCGAGGCCCAGGCGGGCCTCACCCGCCGTCAGTTGCTGGATGAAAAAGTGCGCACACTGCGCGCCGAGGTGGAAGAAGACACCGCCCAGCGTCTGCGGGATGAAATCCAGACCCTGGAGGCTTCCCCCACCGGCATCGGCAAAGCCACTGTTTCCACCGTGCTGCCCCGCATGCCCAAACACCCCTACAACCTTTCGGGCAGTGTGTCTCTTAAGCTGCCCAAAAAGGCCGCCCAAAAACTGGTGCAAGACGGCAACGGGCGCATTACCGGACTGGTGGAAACCCTGCTGGGGGCGCGCATCACCGCCTTTGAAAACGGCCGGGATCTGAGTATTCAGGGTCAGGACCTGGTGGCCAGCGAATTGGCCCGCCTCACGCTGATTGGCCTGATTGAAGAAAAGCGGATTGACCGGGACATTGTTCTCAGCATTTATGACGAAGCCACGGCCTATTTCGAAAAAGCCCTGGTGGAGGAAGGCAAAAAAGCCATGGAACTGGTGCGGGTGCGCGGTGTGCATCCCGAACTGCTGCGTTATGTGGGCAAGCTGAAATATCGCACCAGTTTTGGCCAGAACGCTCTGGGCCACACGGTGGAGGTCGCCATGATGGCGGGAGCCATCTGCTCGGAACTGGGGTTGGACGCCGCCCTGGCGCGCCGTGCCGGTCTTTTGCACGACGTGGGCAAAAGCATCAACGTAGAGCTGGAGAAAAGCCACGTCGAGGTGGGCCAGGACCTCACCCGCCAGTTCAACGAACCGGACGTGGTGGTGAACGCCGTGGCCTATCACCACTTTGAGGAAGAACCCCGCTCGCTGGAAGCCGTGGCCGTGCAGGTGGGCGACGCCATCAGTGCTTCACGCCCCGGTGCGCGTTATGAATCCAAGGACAATTATTTTGAACGCCTGGATGGCCTGAGAAATATCCTGGCCAGCTTTAAAGAGGTGGAGCGGGGTTTTGTGGCCAGCGCCGGGCGCGAGGTGCGCGCCCATGTGAACCCCCACCGCTTCAAAGACGCCGACATGCCCGAACTGGCGCGCCGACTGGCGCAGAAAATCAGCGATGACCTCACCTTTCCCGGCACCGTCGCCGTCAACGTGGTGCGGGAGTTCACCGCCGTGGAATACGCGAAATAACCCGTTCATCAAAAACCGACCCTTTTTTCATGTTTCCCCCGCAGCCTCCCCCCAAATCCTCATGAGAGACGAACTGGTTAAATTCTGGGACGACAGCGACCACGACATCGCCCGCATCAACCGCGCCAGCACCGAACTGAGCTACGCCATCCTCAAAATGCTCCAGTTCGGGCGCACCCGCCACGCGCTCATTTTCGGCTCGGCCCGTTTCAAGCCCGACAACCCCTATTACCAGATGACCGAAGAACTGGCCTATGGCCTGATCAAGCGGGAGGTGGGGGTGATCACCGGCGGCGGGCCAGGCATCATGGAGGCGGGCAACGTGGGGGCGCTCAGGGCCTGCAAGGATCTGGGTCTGGACCCCGCCCGGTTGGTGTCGGGTTTCAACATCACCCTGCCCTTCGAACAGTCTGCCAACCCGGCGCTCACGGTACACCGGCAGGTGCATCCGGGCCGCACGCCCCCACCCCGCCGGGGCAAGCTCATCAACTTTCACTATTTCTTCGCCCGCAAATATGTGTTTGCCCGGTTTGGTCTGGCGCTCTTTTGCCTGCCCGGCGGGTTTGGCACCATGGATGAAACCTTTGAGTTCCTCACGCTCATTCAAACAGGCAAACTCACCCTGCGCCCGGTGGTGTTTCTGGGCAAAGACTTTTGGGAGAAGTTCTGGCTGCCCGCCCAGGAACTGATGCTGGCAGAAGGCGTGATCTCTGAACAGGACCAATATCTGGTCCATTCCGCCCACACCGCCGAAGAAGCCCTGGCGGTTTTTGACCACTTCTACAAGCACCTCAGCACCGTGCGTTATTTTCGCAACCGCAAGCTGGTGCTGTTGAGCCTGGATCGCAAACACCCCTTTACCCAGGAACACATCAACCAGACCATGGCGCCCTACAAGGAAATGTGCAAATTGGTGGAACTGACCACCCTGGTGGACGTGGCGGACCTGACCGGGCCAGAGTTTTTTCTGGTGAACGACGAGGACATCTTGGAGAAGACCAACGGCCATTTGGTGCTGCGCGCGCAGGGGCAGATATGGCGGTTGCAGAACCCCCGCGTGCGCCCCGTCATCGCCCTGCATGGTTTTGACATGCACAGCTTTGGAAACCTGCACCGGTTTGTCATGGATCTGCAAAAATAGCCGCTACCGCTAAACTCTCTTCGCTTGCGGATTCTGGACCGATATTTGTGGCGTGAAACCTTTTGGCTTTTCTGGGCGGGCCTGGGCACCTTTGTGTTTGTGCTGATTTCAAGCCGCGTGGTGTTTGAGGCGTTTGACCAGCTTTATACCCAGAAACTTGCGGGCGAGGTGGTGTGGCGGCTCTTTGTCACCCAGTTGCCCAAACTCACGCTGGACGCCCTGCCGGGAGCGCTGCTCTTTGCCGTGTTTCTCTCGGCGGGCCGTCACAGCCGCGAACTGGAAACCCCCGCCATGTTCTGGAGCGGCGTGTGGCCCGCCCGGCTTTTTGTGCCCTATCTCACGCTGGGGCTTCTGCTCGCCGGGCTGCTGTGGGTATTTCGCGAAAAATCCGTCATTCCCTGGCAGGTGGAACACCAGCACCTGCGCGAAACCTATGTAGAGCAAACCGGCCAGGAAAAAGTGTTGAACGAAGTGGCCCTGCGGCTGGACCAGGAAAGAATGCTCTATGCCGGCACGCTGGACACCACCACCGGCCAACTCACCAATGTGGTGCTGCTGCGCCAAAAAGAAGGCCAGGTCACGGGGTTTGTCACTGCGGCCTCGGCCTCGTGGCAAAAAGACCAACTCACCCTCGGCGCGGGCGCCTCGGGCAACTGGCAAAAAAAAGGGTTTGAGCAGGGAGAAAAAATCCTGCCCCGCACCCTGCAGGTGAAATGGCCCTTTGAAAACTTCCTCACCGCCAGCCGCCCTGCCCCTTTGCTCACCCTCAAGGAGCTGGCGGGTCAGATCCGTTTCAAAAAACAGGGGGGGCTTGAGTTCCGCGAACTGCTGGTGGAGCGCCAGATGCGCTACAGTTTTCCATTCAGTTGCGTGGTGATTGTGCTGCTCACGCTGCCGCTGGGTTATCGGCTGGGCCGTCAGGAGCAACTCTTCAACGCCGTTTTATGTGTGTTTTTTGTGAGTTTTTATTGGGGCATCATGGCGGTGGCGCGGGGCCTGGCGGTGAAGGGCGTGGTGGAACCCTATCTGGGGGTCTGGACCATTCCCCTGCTGGCCTGGAGCCAGAACATTTTGCTTGTGCTGCTGGGCTCTTGCCTGTTGTTGGCGCACAGGCTCCTGACGCGCTAATGTTGTCTCACGGAACAAATCTTCTCACGCGGACCAATTATTTCTGCGGGAAAGGCTCTGCCATGTCCGAAAAACAAACACTGACTGTTGAAGGCCCCATTCAACACCTCACCGACTGCTTCTACAGCAATCCCACCCTCAACGGGCTGCTGCACGCACTCGCGCTGGACAAACCCTATTTGCGCGGCGAAGGCTCTTTTCTGATCACCGAAGAAGGCGAAAAAGTGCTGGACATGGTGAGCGGTTATGGATCGCTGCCCTTTGGCCACAATTATCCCCGGCTGCGGGAACTCACCCGCAGCGAGGCTTTTCAGCAACTGCCCGGTTTTGCCGGTGGCACGGTCAACCCCCTGGCCGAAAAACTGGCCCGTCGGCTGAGCGACCTCTGCCCCCAGCCCCCCAAGGTTTATTTCAAGGGCGAGGTGCGCCCCAAAAAGAACCTGCAGGATTACATGGACGACCTGGCCCGCCGCGCCCCGGTCTATCACACCGTTTACGCCAACTCCGGGGCGGAATCGGTGGAGGCCGCCTTCAAGCTGGCGCGGGTCAAAACGGGCAACCACACCATCATTTCGCTCACCAGCAGTTTTCACGGCAAAACCCTCAGTTCGCTGTCGGCCACGGGCCAGCCCAAGTTTCAGGTGGCGGGTTACAGCCCCGTGGAGGGCCACGATTATCTGCCCGCCAATGATCTGGAAGCACTGAAGGAACGACTGCTGCTGCACGACCAGGGCGTGGCGGCCAAAAAAGTGCTCAACGTGTTGTGGGGCGTGGGCGGCGCGAGCATTCACAACGAAGACACCCGCAAGGAAGTCACCCGCATCGCCGCAGAAGGCTCCCTGCCCTTCAACTTTTTCAACCTCGAAAAAAGTGAACAGGACCTGCGCCAACTGGCCAAACAAACGGTGGCCGCCATGATTGTGGAGCCGATTCAGGGCGAAGGCGGCGTGCGTCCCCTGCAAGAGGATTACATCCTGGGTGCGCGCAAACTGTGCCAGCAAAAAGGCGTGTTGTTCATTCTGGACGAAGTGCAGACGGGGCTGGGCCGCACGGGTTATCTGTTTGCCCATCAGCGTTTCAAGGGTCTGACCTGGGACATGATGACACTGGCCAAAGCTTTGGGCGCGGGGGAGTTCCCCACTGCCGCGCTGTTGGTGCATGAAGACGCCTGGGACGACCACTTCGGCATCATCCACACCAGCACCTTTGCGGGCAGCAGCCGGGCCTGCGCCCTGGCGGATTGTGTGCTGGACATTTTGCAGGATGAAGAAAACGACGGTCTTTTCATGAAAGAAATTCAGCGCAAGGGCCAGATGTTCAAGTCGCTGCTGCTGGCACTGAAAGCCGAACTGGATGAAGAACTGAAAGCCATCTATGCCAAACACGGCCAGACCTATGACGGCCCAGGGCTGATCACCGACGTGCGCGGCGAGGGACTGATGCTGGGCATCGAACTGGGCACGCTTTATGAGTTCAACGAAAGCATTTTGCGGGAACTGGCCTCGCAGGGGGGCCTCACGGCGCTGTTGGCCAGTTATCTGCTTAACGCCTGCGGTGTGCGGGTGGCCCCCACCCTCAGCAACAGTCATGTGCTGCGCCTGCAAGCGCCGCTCACGGTCACTGACGAAGAAATCCACTATGCCGTGGCGTCGCTGCGCCGCGCTTTGGGCATGGTGCGGCGAAACAATCTTTATGAGCTTTCCCGGCATCTGGTGCAAAAAACCGTGACCGTGGACCCCAAAGACGCCAAAGACTTTCTGGACCCCTCCAAACGCATTCCCCAGCCCGAAGAGACAGAGGGCCTGCTCAAGGTGGGCTTTTTTGTCCACCCCCTGGACCCACGCAATTTTGGCGAGTTTGACCCGGCACTGGCCCAGTTCAGCACACGCGAAAACCCGGAAACCCGCGAAGCGCCAGAAATCAACCGCCTCTGGAACCGCATTGAGGCGGTGCTGGACCCCTTCACCATCAACGTGGTCAAACTCACCGCCAACAGCGGCGAGGAAATCCTTTACCGCTTCCAGTCGGTGGCCGAAACCGCCCAGGGCTTCATGGACAAGCTGCAAAGTTATGGCGAGGAATACGCCGCCCTGCAACTGGAAAAAGGCGCGGTGGACCCCGCCGCCGTGGGGCATCTGCAACGGGACAGCGCGCTTTATGCCATGGAAAAAATCACCAAAACCAAGCTGCTGCCGGGGCTGGAAACCCTCAAGAACTGGGGCGCGTCCATATTGGGCTGCGGCGCGTATACCTCCATTGTGTCCAACCAGTGCCTGTTTTTGAGCAACCACGGCCTGGGGGTCACCAGCGGCAACAGCTTCACCTGCGCCACCAGCATTCAGGGGGCTGCCGTGGGCGCGGTGAAAATGAACATTGACCTGCGCACCGCACGGGCGGCGGTGGTGGCGGCGTCGGGCAACATCGGCAGGCTGGCGGCTCGCCTGATCACCCAGGACGTGCCCTATCTCACGCTCATCGGAAATCCCAAAAAAGATTTCGACAGCGAAGTGAAACCCAAGATGGAAGAACTGGCTTTTGTGATTTATGAAGACGCTGTGGCGCTGCTGGATGAAGCCACCGAAGCCGCAGGGGGCGTTGAAAAAGTCAACGCCAGCGGTCTGAAGGGCCTGGCCCTGGCGCTGTGGGAAGACGAAGAAATCAAGCGCATGCTCTACGGGTCAGACCGCAATCTTAAAACCCGCACCGAAATCGGGCGGCAGATTCACCGTCTGCTGCAATCCCGCCGGGCGGCCAACCCCGCCTATCAGCCCTGGGTGGATTTCACCATCAATTACAACGTGCTGGCGGGGCAGGACATCATCATCAGCGCCAGTTCCGACGTGGGCACCATCATTGAGCCGCATCACCTGCGCCCCGGTTGTGTGGTGGTGGACGTGGCCCGGCCCCAGGACGTGAGCAAGCGGGTGGCGGACCTGCGCCCAGACGTGTTGGTGATGGATGGCGGCGTGCTGAAGCTGCCCAACCTGGAATCTTTTGGCTGGAACTTTGGTTATGGATTCACGCCGCTGGCTTATGCCTGCATGTCTGAAACCGCCCTGATGGGCTGGGCCGGGCACACCGGCCACCTCAGTCACGGTCCCTATCTGCACATGAAAGACATCACCCTCACCCGGCAATGGGCCAGCAAGTTTGGCGTGGAGCTGGCGGGAATCCGCAGCTTTGAGCGCCCGGTGAGCGACGAACACGTGCAGGCCAAACTGCAAAAAGCCCAGGCGGTGAATGCGCGACTTGCCGAAAAGGGACTGGCCTGGGAAGACATGGTGCATCAGGTGTTCGAGAAAAAACTGGAGAGCCTGGCCACCGCCGAGGATGTTCACCGCATGATTCAGGACCTGCCCGAAGACGTGCGGCGAGAGCGCAATCTCCTCACGGTGTCCCTCGGCTCTGTCAAACGCCAGCTCAGCCATTACAAAAATCTGGTGGCGGGGTTCCAGACCAGCAGTGTGATTGCCGAGATGATTCAACCCAAAAGCGCGTAATGATGGAAGCCGTTATGGCCCGAAGGCTTTTTGCCACTGGGCCATGGCGCGACTTCCCTGTTCCGGGCTTATCTGCCGCAGAGCGTCTATGTAACGGCGTGCGGTTTCTTTTTCACCGGCCTTGATGGCGGAAAAAATCAGCTTCCGCAACAGGTCTTCGTCGCCCCCGCCCCGCAGGGCCAAGGCCCGATCAAAACTGGCGCGGGCGGCGGCGTATTTTTTTTCTTCGAGCATGAAGATGCCCACAGCCCGCCAAAGCGCAGGGTTTTGCGGAGAAAGCGCGAGGGCCTTCTGAAACCACACCAGCGCCATGCCGCGTCGTTTTGTCTGGGCATAGATCATGGCCAGATTGGCCGTGGCCTCGGCGTGGTCTGGTTCACGGCCCAGGGCTTTGACAAAAAACTTTTCGGCAACGCCCAGGTGGCCCGCCGACATGGCCATGCCCCCCATTTGCAGCAAAGCGTCTGCGCCATAAAGGGGATGCGTGGAAAGTAGGCGGTAGTGTCGCCACGCCAATTTTTTCTGACCAGCCAGCAAAGCGGTATCGGCCAGGAGTTTCTGGTCGTATCCCGGTTGGGGATCGAGCCGGACTTTTTCACGGTCCAGCCACGTCAGGAACAAAAAACAGCCCATCAGCAGCACCGCCCAGGGTTTTTTGGGCCATGCCCGAAAATCGGCCAGAAAGGCTGCGGCCAGAGGCAAAAGCGGCAACAGGGCCAGCAGCCGAAACCGGTCATATACAAAAAACGGCAACAGACCCAAAACACCCAGCAACGCCGCCAGCGCCAGCAGCCGGGCCGGGAAACTGGTTTTCCAGAAAACAAACATCCCCCCTGCACCCAAAGGAATCCACAACCACCAGGACACCAGAAAAATTCTCAAAAACGGGACTTCCTGCCGCCAGGCCAGAAGGCTCAGATCGCTCGGAATCTCCCGCAGGTTTACGATCAACCGCAATTTGTTCACCATGAGCCAGAAGGTGCGCCGGGGGTGCGCCACTGCGAACCCAATGGCCTGATTTCGCCAGAAATCATCGGCCTGGGACGCTGAAAGTTTTAAGCCGGTGCGGCGCCGGGCTTCGGCCTGAAAATCGGTGTGCTGCACCGCCGGGTCGGGCCGGGCAAAACCGGGCAGGTTAAAGGTGCCCGTGGACTCCGGCCCCAGCCCCAGATACAACGCCTCACCCCCGGCTGCGGTGAGGAATACAAAACTTCTGCCTTTCCCGGCTTGTTGTCCAGACGCCGAAACGCCCCATCGCCATTGGCCAAAGGCGTTGATCGACAGGGGAAGGAACAAACCAGCAACACCCAACAACAAAATCCTCAGAGCGAATTTTTTCCGCAACATCCAGGCCGCGAAAACGAGAAGCGCCAAGCCAGTCAGCACCAGCGGCTCCCGCACCAAAGCGGCGAGACCGAACAAAAATCCCGACAGAAAAAAAATTCCGGCAAATGTCCTGTCCGTGGGAGCAATGCAATAAATTCCACGAACCAACGTGACCAGCGCCGCCAGATAAAGCATGACACCCAGACCGGTTTTCATCAGGTTCAGATCCGCCATCATCAGCGGCAGACAAAACACACCCAACACCCCCATCACCCAACCAGCGCGCCTCCCGCCCAGCACCTGAGACAAAAAACACAGCAGGCCAATATTGACGCCGCCGATGACCGACAACACCCCGCGCAGCCCCCAGCCTTCTGACAGGCCAAGATTTTTCAGCCCCCACCAGAACCACGCAAACAGGGGACTCATGGTAAAAGGCGCGTCCACAAAGGGGCCATGCAACGCCATGCGGTCTGCCCAGGCAAGGTAAAACCGCCCATCTACCAGGGGCGCACTGAAAAGCGGGTGTTCCCGAAAAGTCCAGGCCCCCA
>CAYJOG010000038.1:0-12167 GCA_964371695.1 uncultured bacterium | reverse complement strand
CATCCTGGTTTCCTGTCAATCAACCCTTCCGGCGGATTCCTGTCGTCTTGGGTTAGAATTGGCATCTGGGCGTGGCTTTTTTTGCGGAGCTGCGCGTCAAACCACAGCGGCATGCTCTCTTGCATAGCTGATTTTTCGGCGTCGAAAATCGCCGCGCAGTGGCCCCCGGCCTTGTGTTTGGCGGCGTACATGGCCTGATCAGCCCGCTGATAGAGGCGCTCCAGCTCAGCGTCTTTGCACCTGGGGGGCGGATAGAGCGACGCCACGCCCATGCTGAAGGTGAGCACGTTGCCATCGGCGTCTTCCAGCGTTTCGGGGTTGGGCATCACTTCTTTCAAGCGGCGATTCAAAAGTGCCACCCGCCGCCACCAGCGGGCCGCCACCACCACCGCGCCCTCCTGCGTGGTGTTGGGCAGAATCAGGGCGAACTCGTCTCCCCCCACGCGGCAGGGTACGTCGTTCACACGCAGTTCGCGACGGCGGAAGTCCTTGAGCACCTCGCCGATGATGCGGATCACCCGGTCGCCGATCTGGTGCCCCTTGGTGTCGTTGATCTGCTTGAAGCGGTCGGCGTCCATGAGCAGCAGGCTAAGAGGCGCGGGCTGGCCCATCTGCTCGGCCAGCCGCCGGGCCATGCTGAACTCTTTATAAAGCGTGTCGGCAAACTTGCGGTCGTTGCCCAGGCCGCTTTTGGCGTCAATCAGGGCTTCGTCGCGCAATATCTGCGAGTGGGCCTGCTCCCGCAGGATGACCTCCAGTTGGGCCACCACGCCATCGGGAATCTGCCCGACGGATTCTTTGGTGAGAAAATATTTGGCCCCCATGGCAAGGCCCTCGTGAATGCGTTTGATGGTGCTGGTGAGCAGCACCACCGGCGTGTCGGCGTGGGCGGGGTCGGCCTTCAGTTCCCGCAACAGCGCCAAGCCATCCTGGCCGCCTTCCAGTTCTATGTCCAGCAGCACCAGCACCACCCGCTGACCCAAAAGCGGCAGATGGTGCAGCATGTCCAGGGCGTCTTCCACCGACTTGCCATGGTGCAGACCGCAGTCAAACCCCGTGCGTTTCACCAGGTCGGCGATGCGCCGGGCCGTGAGGTCGCAGTCCTCCACCAGCAACACGGCTGGCGAAAGCTCGGTTTCCGGCTCCTGCGCCGGAATTGGAAATGGGACGGCCATGGCGGCGGCTGTTTAAGCCACCATTTATTATATCAGGCTTGTTCAGGCCACTGCGGCCTGCTGATGCTGCCTGAGGCGCAGGATGATGGCCCCCAAACCCTGCAGTCGCACGGAAAGCAATTCCTGATCCAGCTCTCCCCGCAAAAAAGCCGAGCGTTGTTCGGTGGCGAGGCCCTCCAGAAACTTCACAGCGGCGTCAATATCCAGGTCTGTTCTCATGGCAAAAAGTACTGTCCGGCCCCAAAGCGGGGTTTGAACCAGAAAAGGCCTATTTTTTCGCCTTCACCCTGGCCACCACCTGGGCGGTGATGTCGTCGCCGCCAATGAACACGGCGTCGCGGTCCAGCACGGCGTCATACCCCTTGGCCTTCATGATGGCCGTGGCGGCGGCGCGAATGTCCTTGAGAATGGGGGCTGTGAGCTCCAGGTCTTTTTTGTTCAGGGTGTCTTCAAACCTGTCCTCGTATTGAGCGCTCAGGGCCTGAATTTCCTTGCGCTGGGCTTCGGACACCTGCGAAGGCGTCTTTTTGCCCACACGCTTTTTGATTTCGGCGTTCAGCATCTGGCTCATCTTTTGATAATTCGCTTTTTTGAAGGCCGCCAGGGTCTTGAGCGACACCGGCGTGGCGGGGTGGGCGTCCATGGCCCGTTTGATGTCCAGAAAAGCCACCTTGGCCTGGGCCGCGCCACTGGTTAACCCCAGCACACCCAGCGCCATTGCCGCTGAAAGAATCATTTTTTTCATCGTGAACCCCTTTCGGTCAAACGGGGGCCATTGTGATGGAGCATCAGGAGAATGTCACGGGGTATCCATTGACACTCCCACCCGGCAGGTTCATAATGCTGCTCCCTTGCTCATCAAGGGGGGGAGAGTTTTATGGCAAATCCTAAATATCGTCGTTCCCGTTCGCGTGTGAGAAAACAGCGGGCCGTGTGGCTGGGCAGCGCCAAGGCCCCCGCCCTGGTGGAGTGCCCCATGTGCCACAACCCGCACAAATCACACCACGTGTGCCCCACCTGCGGACACTACAAGGGCAATCACTATCCCGTGAACAAAACCCGCCAGAAGGAAGCTTGAACCCAAAACCCCCGCCCGAACGGCCTTCACGGCCCCGAAAACCTCCGGTGAGGCAGCAGGAAAAACCCCAGCCTGCCAAAACTGCCAGCGTTTCGGGTGGTGCTTCATCTGCGACACCAAAACCCAAACCCGCGTCATCCCCCGCCCCGGCACAGGCCACGGGCGCGACCGGCGCCTCTCGGCGCAGGCGCACCAGCAAACCCAAACCACCGGCCACCCCCGCCACACCGGCGGCCCCCCCACCCAGTACGCCACCCCCGGCCCAACCTGTCAAAAAGCAGGAACACCGCCACCGCCCCAGCGAAAAAAAGCCCGCACCACCAGCCCCCGCACCGGCCCCGCCGCCTCACCGGCCAGCCCATCCGCAGGCCCACGGCAGGTCTGCGCACTGGCCCGACATGTCCTCGCCCGAATCCCCTTTTGCGGGCAAGGCGCTCAACAAAAAGCAGCAAACCTTTCTCAAAGAAGTCTACGACCGCCACCAGATCGAATATCTCGAAAAACGCCTGGGGCTGACGTTTCACGACAAATCCCTGCTGGTGGCGGCGCTCACCCACCCCAGTTTTGTGGGAGACCACCCCGAAGGCGGCCTGGAGCATTATCAGCGACTGGAGTTTCTGGGCGACAGCGTGTTGTCGCTTTATCTGGCCCGCACATTGTTTTTGCGTTTTCCGGAATTTGCCGAAGGCCCCATCACCCGCATCAAAAGCAGCATCGAGCAGGACGCCGAACTGAGCGTGGTGGCCACCGAACTGGGCCTGGGAAGATTTCTGGTGCTGGGGCGATCTGAAATGCTCACCGGCGGCATGACCAAATCCAGCATCCTGGCCGCGGCCACCGAGGCGCTGATTGGCGCGGTGTATCTGGACGGCGGCTCTCACGCGGCGGACAAACTGCTGGACCGCCTGATCGGCCCGCGGATTCCCAGGGAAATCACCACCAGCGAAATTGCCTCAGACCCCAAAAGCAAGTTGCAGGACATTTTGCAGAAGCGGCTCAAATCCAGCCCGGTTTATCATGTCAACCGCATCGAAGGCCCGGAACACGACCGGATGTATTCCGTGCAGGTGATGCACAAGGGCCGCAAGCTGGGGCTGGGGCTTGGCCGCAGCAAGAAAGAAGCCGAGCAGGAAGCCGCCCGCGTCACACTCACCAACTTCATGGATTACCTTCAGTCGGGGCAGTAAAAACTCACGGCCTGCTCAAGAGGCTCACGGCCCGCTCAGCAAGCCCACGGCTTGCTCCAGAGATGAGGCCCCCATCACCACGCCCAGGCGCTCACCCTGGGGGGTTTTCACCACACCCGCCAGACAAATGCCCGCCGCCACGGTGTAGCCGGTTTTGCCCCCAAAAAAACTGGCGGGCAACGCCACCATCCGCAACCGCCCCCTCAGCGCCAGTGTCTGGCCATTTTTCAGCCGCAGGTTCAGAAGTCCCCGGTGTTGCAGCAAACGCCGCAGGAGGGGATTTTTCCAGACCTCCCGCAACACCACCCATTGCTCGGCGGGTGTGCTGCCGCAGCGGGGGCAGCCAAAACCCATCACGTCGCCATACACCGGCTGTCGCAGGCCAAGGGTGCGGGCTTTCTGGTTCATGGCGGCCACGGCGTCTACCCCCTGTTGTTTGAGCCACAGGCGCAGGGCCTCGGCGGCGTCGTTGCCGCTGGCCACCAGCAGGCCCGCCAGCAGTTCCTGACGGCGATAGGTGTTGCCGCCCGCCACACCCGCCTGACTACCGGGGGTTTTGGGAAAGGGCGCGGGAGCGCGCCAGCTTGCGCCATCGGGCAGCTTCTCCATCACCACCAGGGCCAGCATGAGCTTGGTGAGGCTGGCGATGGGTTTCATCAACCCGGCGTTTTTTTCTGCCACGGGTTTGGCCTGATGGGCGAGCCGCAGATAAACCGAGCCCTGGGCCTGAATTTGTTGCGGGGTGAGAAACGCCAATACCAGCACAGTGAGGATTAGCTTGAACCCAGCCTGGAAAAAAAGCCGCATATTGAACCCCTCACCCGGCCTTCGGCCACCCTCTCCCCATAAAGGGGAGAGGGGACAATGGGGCATTTGAGACAACCCGAACGCCATACCCACGCCTCGGCCTATTCCATGCCCAGCGTCTTCAGGTCCACCAGGTTCACGCCGGTGTAGTAGTGGTGCAGAATCTGCTGATACCCCCGGCCTTTTTGCGACAGCGCCAGCGCGCCGTATTGGCTCATGCCCACGCCGTGGCCCCAGCCCCGGCCATGGAACACATAGGTCTTCACGTCCTCAAGCTGGGTCTGGCCGTGCAGATAACCCGTCAGGTCTTTCAGCGACACCTTTTTGCCCTCGCGGCCCACCAGGTCCATGTTGAACAGGGTACTTTTCATGCGCGAGCGCCCCAGCGCCCGGCGCAGGTCAAAAGCGGTGAGGGTTTTCGCGCCGTACTGATCCACCACCTGAAAAGTGAGGTGACGGCCCCCGGCGTCTTGCGTGTGGGGCAGCAGGGCGCGCACACCCCGCACCGTCATGCCCATATTGAGCAGGGCGTTTTCCAGTTCCTGGTGCGACACCGCAAAAGACCACTCGTTGTATTTGCTCTGTTCACCCGGCGAGGCCACGGGCCGGGTATAGGGCAGGTTCTCGTGCCAGATGCCGATGC
The DNA here is from genome assembly GCA_964371695.1 of uncultured bacterium. Lineage (GTDB taxonomy): Bacteria > CAYJOG01 > CAYJOG01 > CAYJOG01 > CAYJOG01 > CAYJOG01. Next base: position 7,277 of record CAYJOG010000038.1, on the reverse strand, counting down.
TCTCGCCGGTGACGCCGCCGCTGGTGGAATGAAAAAACGCCCGGATGATTTTGCCACCGAACCACATGACCTTGCCCCGCGTGGCCAACACCGCCTGAGAGGTGTGGGGTTTTTCCTGCCCCACGCCCAGATACACCTGATCTTCCTGGCCACGGGTCACGTCATAGGGAAACCCAGGGAACTGCCCCAGGCTGTTGAGCACATAACTGCGGGCCGCCACGGCCTGGGCCTTGAGAGCCTCCATGGGCCACTGATAGGGCATTTCACTGGGCACCACGCTCAGCAGATAGTCCTCCAGGTCCACATGATTCACGGCCACCAGTTTTTCGCCCTGGGCCAGCAGCGCCACGCGCCCCCGCCAGGGCACACCGGCCACCTCAATGCGGTTTTCCGCACACGCGGCAAACACCGTGGGCGGCAGCGGCCGCGCCCCCAGTTTCAGTTCGCCCCCGGTCAGGCCCACGGTGGCGAAACGCCCCAGGCCCGGCAGGTTCAGCAACTGGCCCTGGGCGTCCTTGAACTTCAGCGCGCCCTGGCACCGGAAGGTGAGCTGGGGCTTGTCGTCATGCAGCAGCACACGAATGGTCTTGGCCTGCACCGGCGCAGACGACAGCAGGGCCACGAACAGCAACCACGGTTTTCTCATGCTGTTATTTTACAACCCATCTCAAAAGTCCGTCCTGGACTTTTGAGAACCTGTTTTAGCCGGGTGTTGTTGAGTTGGCCCAGGGCCTCCATAATGCCGCCGTGGCCAAACGCAAAAAGCCCCAGTCCCCGGAACCCGTCGCACAACCCGCCGCCAAACCAGAGAGCCGAAAAACCGCGCCGCCTGTTCCCCCGGCCTCGCCGCTTCGCAAGGGCGCGGATGAATCCGTCGCCCAGTCCACCGCGCCGCTGCCCCAGAACCTGCTGGAGTGGGTGGAGGCCAACAAGTCTTACAAATACCTGCTGGTGGCGGCCCTTTATTGCCTGGGCTTTCTGTTTATCTGGCAGCAGGAGTCCCTCTGGATTTTTTCCTTTGACAAAATTTTGGCGCGGGGCACGGCTTATGGTGTGTACAAACCCGTGAACATGCCCAAAACCGCCAAGGAACGGGCTGAACTGGACGACCTTGAAAAAGTGGGACGACTGCCAGATGAAGCCGCCGTGATGGCCGAAATGAAGGCCGAAATCAAAACCGGCAAACTCAACCGCGAAGAACTGGCCGCCCCGGAGCGAATGGGTGTGGACTATCTCAAGAAGGTTCCCCCGGCCAAGGCCCCCTGGGGACACGTGCAGTTCCACGCCCTGCCGCCTTCGATTTATGGCAAAACCGCCTCGGCCTCGAAACCCCTGGAAATGAAACCACCCACGCCCCAGCCCATGCCGGTGCAGGTCCGGCCGGGTCTGCCCAGCAATCCGGTCAAACATCAGGCCAACACGTCGCCCTCGGCAAAAACGAAGTAGCGGGGTAAGGTGGTCCCCCTTCACTCCCCGGCGTCATTCCCGCGAAAGCGGGAATCCAGTTCAAAACAAAAAACTGGTGGCGCAGGCATCTTGCCTGCGTAAAGCAAAAAACCCCACCTTTTCCCTTCTCCCAGCATTCGGACGGGAGAAGGGATAGAGGTTTTTGCTTTTGAATAAACCCCTCACCCGGTTTCTGCCTGCGCTGCGCTACGGCAGAAACCACCCTCTCCCCGTAAAGGGGAGAGGGGAATAAGGGGAGAGGGGCATAAGGTGGTCTTTTTTCATGGGCTGGAAGCCTGTTCTACCCACCCTTTCAAATCAAACAAACCCGCTACACCTGCGAGCCTTTTTTGCCACCGAAACTTTCCAGCAGTTTGTTCATGGTCTCGGTGCGGGAGAAATCCAGGGCGGTGAAATTGCTCTTGCCCCCCTGCTGGTTCACCTTGGCCCCCTGTTTCAAAAGCAGCTCGGCCACCGGCAGGTGGCCCTCCCAGGCAGCCATGGAAAGGGGCGACATGCCCCGTTCGTCCTGCGGGTTCAGCTCGGCGCCTTTTTCCAGCAGCAGGCGGGCGGTTTCGGTCTGTCCCGCGCCGGCGGCTTCGTGCAGGGGGGTTTTGCCCCGTTTGCTGGCGGCATTCACCAACGCGCCCGCGTCCAGCAGCACCTGCACCACCGCTGCGTGGCCCTCTACCGCCGCATGATGCAGCGCCGTGCGGCCCGTGGGGTCTTTGCTGTTCACCGCAATGCCACTCTGCAGGGCCGCCTGTGTTTTTTCGGTTTCACCCGCACGGGCAGCCCGGAACAATTCGCCCTGCTGCACCATGGAGATTTCTTCAGACACGGAGAAACAACAGTTTAGAGCATTTTCGGAATTAATGGAGCAGGCATCCGAAGCTGATACGGGGCACGAAGCCCCATCGTTCCGCCGTCATTCCCGCGAAAGCGGCAGTCCAGTTCAAAATGAAAAATGTATTTGTCCTTTTTTTCAGGCAGGCAAGATGCCTGCCCCACCAAAAGAAAACGGACAACAGACCGGATTAACTGTTTTTCAGCTCAAAACCAAACTTCTTGACCTTGTAGCGCAGGGCGTCGTGGCCCACACCCAGCAGTTTGGCGGCGCGGGTCTGGTTGCCGCCGGTGCGCCGCAGGGCTTCTTCCACCAGCCGCCGCTCCATGGTCTCCAGGTTCAGGTCTTCTCCCAGCGAGGCGGGGCCGGTTTTTTTCTGCACCGTGCCGGGCAGCATGAGGTCATCCTCGCTCACCAGTTCGCCGTCGGCCAAAAGCGCCACGCGCTCCATCAGGTTTTTCAGTTCGCGAATGTTGCCCGGAAAGCGATAAGCCAGAAGCGCCGCCTGAGCAGAGGCGTCCAGAATCGCGGGGGAATAACCCATCTCGGTGCGGAAACGGTCCAGAAACTGCCGGGCCAGACCCAGGGTGTCCTCATCGCGCTCACGCAGGGGCGGCAGGTGAATTTCCATCACCGACAGTCGGAAAAACAGATCCTCCCGAAAGGTTTTTTCTTCCACCATGTCCCGGAGCGATCGGTTGGTGGCGCAAAGAATGCGCACGTCCACCGGCTGGTCGCTCTCGGCCCCCACGCGGCGGATGCGCCGGTCTTCCAGCGCCCGCAGAATCTTCGCCTGAAGGTTCAGGGGCAGTTCGCCCACCTCATCGAGAAAAAGCGTGCCCCCGTGGGCCATTTCAAAATAACCCCGGCGGCTTTTTTTGGCGTCGGTGAACGCGCCTTCGAGGTGACCGAAAAACTCTGTCTCGAACAGTGTTTCAGGAATCCCCGCACAGTTGACCGCCACAAATGGATAGCCGCTGCGGCGGCTGAGCTGGTGCAGGGTGCGGGCCATCACCTCTTTGCCCGTGCCCGATTCACCGGTGATCAGCACCGTCACATCGTTGCCCAGGCTCAGGCGCTCCACGTGTTTGCGCAGGCGCTGCATGGGGGCGCTCTTGCCAAACACCGTGTCCAGGTTCACACCCGAAACCGGCGTGCCCCGAAGCTGGGTCACCTCCTGCTGCAACGCCTCGCGGTCCTGCGAAATCCGCAGGTGCTCGACCACGCGGCCCATCTTGAACAACAGCGTCTGGGGGCTCAGGGGCTTGGGCACAAAATCAAACACCCTGGCCTCCAGCGCCTGACGGGCGAAGTCCACGTTTTCGTTGCCCGTCATCACCATCAGCACCAAGCGGTCATTGAAACCCCTCAGGCGGCGCACCAGCCGGAACCCCGTGTCCGCCCCCCCCGGAAAAACCAGATCCACCAGCGCCAGGTCCGCGCCGTGTTTCAGATAGGTCTCCATGGCTTCCTGCTCGGTGGCCGCCATGAGCACTGTGTGACCCTGGTGCTCCAGCATGCGTTTGATCATTTCGCGCACGGGGCGCTCGTCGTCCACCAGCAGCACTTTCAGCGGGCTGGGGATGGGTTCGTGTGTGGGATCGGGCGGGTTTTCCATGATTCTGACGGGACTGGCACGGAGATTGCCCGTTGGCGCTGGCAGCCCCTGGTGGGTGAAATCAGTATCGGGCAGGGCGCTACGAGCCTGAGGCTGTTTCATTGTTTCATAAAATGCCCCAATCACCAACCATTTCAAGAGTCACAACCTGTCCATCAAGCGAGTTTGGCGTATCACCGGGCAGCAACCGATATATTGCGGGGTCAGCACATGGCCAAGCCCGCCCTGCCACCCGGTTTTTCATCTCAAGACCCCGTGGTCCGCAGGTTTCTGGAGGAGGCCGCCCACCACGGCGACACATGGCCCGCCGCCCAAACCGTGCTCGCCAAAGCGCTGGCGGAAATTCACGACCAGCCCGCCGCCACCGCCGGTTATTGCCGCACCGCGCTGGCGTTGGGCGTGGGCGAGGTGCTGGGCTGGACATTGAAGCACCCCGCCTTTGCCCTGCGCCTGCTGCGCCTGTGGGCGTGCAGCGCGCATCTGGGTGAGAGTCTGGAGCGCCAGCCCGGCCTGCTGGATTATGTGCTGGCCCTGCCGCATCAGGCCTGGGGCGACGGTTTTTTGCCCAGCGGGGTCGAGGCCGCCCTGGCCCGGCAATATGCCCAGAACGGTTTTACGGTGCTCCGGCGGCTCAAGACCGAGGCAGAGTTTCGCCTGGGGCTGCTGGATTTAGAGCCTGTTTCTGAATTGCGCCATGTGGCGCATGGTGAAACAGAAACAGGCTCTTGCGAGCCATGGATGGATCGCCCCAAAAGCCAAAGTGTTGAAAACACTGAGGTTTTTGCCCGCCAAGGGGGCCTTGCCCCCGCTGGCGGTGAGTTTATAAAGTCCACAACGGACTTTATAAACAGGCCCTTCGAGGGCCTCATGACACTGGAGGCCGTGACCACGCGCCTGAGCCAACTGGCCACGGCCATTGTGCAGGCGGCCCACATCCTGAGCTGGCGGCAGATGTTCCAGCGCCATGGTCAGGCCCCGCCCCCCGCGCCGGGGCCGCTGTGTGTGCTGGCTCTGGGCAAGCTGGGGGGCGGCGAGCTGAACTATCTGAGTGATATTGATCTGGTGTTTGTCTATGACCCAGGGTCGAAAATGAAGTTCCCCGGCGGTCTTTCCACCGAGGCGGGTTACACCGCCTGGTGCGAGCTGTTTTTGCAGGAGCTGGGCAAGAGCACCGCCGAGGGGCAGTTGTGGCGCACCGACATGCGCCTGCGGCCCGAAGGCGCGGGCGGCCCCCTGGTGATGGACCTGGACGCCACGCTGGCTTATTACGAAGGAGCCGCCGCCCCCTGGGAACTGCTGGCCATGGCGCGGGGCCGCGTGGTGGCGGGCGAGACCGCCCTGGGCGAAAAAATCCTCGCGTTGTGCAAAGAGCGCCTGATGGGACTGATGCGCCACCAGGACGTGGTGCTGGAACTGCTGGAGCACCGTTATCGCATGGAAGGGGCCAGCGACCCCGAAAGCCCCAACGTGAAAACCGGCTACGGGGGCATCCGCGACGTGGAGTGGGCCGCCTTTGTGCTGGGGGCCATGGCCAGCCACAGGTTTCCCGCTGCCTGGCCGGGCCAGCCGGTGGCGGCCACGCTGGCGGCGCTGCTTGAGGCCGGTTTGCTCAAGCCCGAAGAACACCACACGTTTCTGGAAAATTACATTTGGCTGCGCAGCGTGGAGCACCGCATCATGCTTCAGGCGGGGCAAAAACAGCACACCCTGCCCACAGCCCCCGCCGCTTTGGGCGAACTGGCCCAGGGCCTGGGGCTGAGCAGCAAAAAGTTCCTCGCCGAACTGAAAAAACGGCGGGCGGAAAACCGTCGGGTTTATCTGGCGCTTTTTCCTGAAACACCAGAGACCACCTCTGTGCACTGGCTGAGCACGGTGGTGCAAACCGGCCAGAGCTGCCCGGAACTCTCGCAGATGTTTGGCCCCCAGGCGCGGGAGGCCGCCCAGGCGCTGGGGGCCTTTCGTGTGCGGCAAACCGCCGGGCCGCTTTATACCAATCTGGTTTACAACGCCATGGCCCAGGCCGCTGAGCCGCTTTTGGGCGCGCTGCAAAAAACCCCCGCGCCGCTGTTGGCGCTGCGCCGGTTCGCCCGGTTTGAAAACCTCGCCGCCAGCCGCGTGGCGTTTTGGGAAATGGTGCGCGACCAGCCTTTTGTGCTGGACACGTTGTGTGTGCTGGCGGCCCAAAGCGGCTGGCTCACCCGGCATCTGCACACCCACCCCCAGTGGCTGGACCTGGCCCTGAAACCCCCCACCGGCGAATACCGCGCCGCCCTGCAACAAAGCCTGACGCTGAACGCCAGCAGTCTGCACCGGCACGATTTCGCCCTGTTGTGCCACTGGGCGCAGCACACCCTGAGCCGCACCGAACTGGAGCAGGAACACACCACCGCCGCCGACCGGCTGGTGGGTCTGGCCATGTCCCGCGCCAAAACCGGCGCGCTGTGGGTGGGGGCGGCGGGCAAGTGGGGCCAGGGGGCGCTGCTGCCCCAGAGTGATCTGGATTTTCTGTTTTTCGCGCCGCCCGGCAAGGCGCCGGCGCCGCTGCAACGCAGCGCCCAGCGCCTGCTGGCGCGACTCACGGACTACACCGGCGAAGGGGCGTTGTTTGAGGCCGACGCCCGCCTGCGGCCCTTTGGCACACAGGGCGAACTGGTGATGGCGCAGGACGACGCCCTGGCCTATTACCGCACCGCGCCGTTGTGGGAGCACTTTTTGTGGCTGAATGTGCGGGGCCTGGGAACGGGCGCAGCGCCCCTGGCGGACATGCGCCAAACCATGCTTTCAAAAGTGCGTCTGAAAGAAGAAAAACTCGACGAACTGCGCCACGTGCTGCAGCGCACCTTCGCCGAAAAAAACACTTCGCGCCCCGGCAAGCGGGTGGACATCAAACACTGCCCCGGCGGGTTGTTTCACATGGAATGCGCCGCCAGCCTGTGGGCGCTGCGTGAAGGCGCGTGGAAAAACGGCCCGGCCCCCACGCTTAAGCACCTGCGCGAATTCAGTGAACCCCTGGCGGCGGCCTATGACCATCTGCGCGTGGTGCAGGTGCATCAGCGCGTGGCGGCGGACCTGCCGGTGCTCCAGATCTCCCTGGGGCAGGAAGCCAGCACCGAGGTGGCGCTGGCCATGGGGCTGTCCCCATCCGCGCTGCTGGAAAACCTCACCGAAATAACCCAAGAAGCCGCCGATCTGTGCCAGAAGATGGGGTTGTGACAGGGCAATGAGACGTGGCACGGACACTCCTGCCCGTGCATCAAATAAAAAGGCAAACCTTTTTCTTTTTCTCTTCAGTGGGGTGGGGGGGCCCCCCCCCCGGGCCAAAAAAGGGAAAAAAACCTTTTGATTTTAAAGTGGGGGGGGGGCGCC